>CAZHSN010000058.1:0-21352 GCA_964535125.1 uncultured bacterium | reverse complement strand
GCGCCTGGGCTTGTATCCGTGCAACCTGGTACCCGGTACGCAGGCTGCGCGCGCGCAAGTCGGGTTCGTACCCGATCTGTTCCGCGGCCTGCAGCACGCGCTGCCGCACTTCGGGGCTGACATAGGGATGTCCGCTGAGCGCTCGGCTCACAGTACGCACCGATACGCCTGCGAACCGGGCTATGTCCCTGAGTGACGCCATCCGGCCTCCTTATGCCATCGTTGGCACATAGCGTAACACATGCCTCCGGGGATGTCAAGAATGGGTTGTGCGGCCCACCGGACAACGGGACGCGGCAATGTTGACTTTTTTGTCAACATTGCGGTACACCCAGATAGGGAGACACCGATGAAAATAACCGCACAGGAAGAATACGGACTGCGTTGTCTGCTCCACCTGGCACGCATACCACAGGGAGAGACGTTGAAAGCTCCCGTGATCGCCGAACGTGAAGGGCTCAGCAGCGCGCACGTGGAAAAGCTGCTGCACACGTTGAACCGCGCGGGGCTGACAACCAGCGTACGCGGTGCGCAGGGCGGGTACCGCCTGGCGCGGGCTGCGCAACAGGTAACACTGCGTGAGGCAGTTGAAGCGCTGGGCGGCGTGGTCAACACCGCTGATATCTGCGGATCACAGCGCAGCGGTGACCGGGAATGCGTCCATCAGGGCGGATGCGGGATCAAACCGGTGTGGGGGTTAATCGGCCGGTATCTGTCGCATGTGTTCGAGAGCATCACGCTCCAGGACCTCGCGGAGGGGCGCCTGCCGGAACACCTGGACACCTTGCCGCGGGTGCGGCACACCATGAAGCTTCACACAGCCATATCAACAGACACTGCGGGCTGATACGCAGACAGGAGAACACCGGACATGAGCAATAAACCGATGATACAGATAGAAAACCTGCACGTGGAAGTGAGCGGAAAACCGATACTGAACGGATTGACGCTGACGATCAACGCCGGTGAAATCCATGCCATCATGGGTCCCAACGGCTCCGGCAAGAGTACGCTCGCGTCCACCTTGATGGGCCATCCCGACTATGTGGTGACCGACGGCACGGTCCAGTTCATGGGGGAGAATCTGCTGGAGATGTCGGTGGATGAGCGCGCACGCGCCGGGGTGTTCCTGGCGTTTCAGTATCCGGTCGCCATACCGGGTGTGTCGGTGGCCAACTTCATGCGGGCTTCGTTGAAAGCGTTGCGTGGACAGGACATGCCGGCGCGCGAGTTCCGCACAACGCTGAAGAGCGAGTTCGCGGCACTGCAGATTGACGAGAAGTTCGCCACACGCTACGTGAATGACGGATTCAGCGGCGGCGAAAAGAAGCGTTTGGAGATCGCCCAACTCGGCATGGTTCGTCCGCGACTGGCGATACTGGACGAAACCGACAGCGGCCTCGACATCGATGCGCTGAAGATAGTCAGCGAAAACGTCAATCGGATCGCCGACGAGTCGATGAGTCTGCTGGTGATCACCCACTATCAGCGTCTTCTGGACTATATCCGCCCCAGCAGGGTGCATGTACTGGCGGGCGGAAAGATCATCCGCAGCGGCGATGACACGCTGGCGCTGGAACTGGAGAAGCGCGGCTATGACTGGGTGCTCGCGGAAGCGGGCGAGACACGTGAGGTGAACTGATGCCCGCCAACGATAAACCCAATGTGGACGTCGGGGAATACCAATACGGTTTCCGCGACAGCACCGATAACTACCACTATAAATCCAAGCGCGGCCTGACACGCCAGGTTGTCGAAGAGATATCCTCAATGAAGGACGAACCCGCCTGGATGCGCGAGTTCCGCCTGAAGGCGCTGGACATCTACACCGCCAAGCCGATGCCGTCCTGGGGTAACACGCAGCTGCTCAGTGAAATCGACTTCGACGATATCTTCTACTACATCAAGCCCAGCGAGCGGATGGGGCGCACCTGGGACGAGGTGCCTGAAGAAATCCGCAATACCTTTGACCGTCTGGGCATTCCGGAAGCCGAGCGCAAGTTCCTGGCCGGCGTCACCGCCCAATACGAATCGGAGGTCGTCTATCACAACATCCGCGAGGATCTGCAGAAGCAGGGCGTCATCTTCCTGGATATGGACTCCGGGTTGCGCGAGTACCCCGACCTGGTGAAGCAGTACTTCGGGCGCACCATCCCCCCCGCTGACAACAAGTTCGCCGCGCTCAACTCGGCGGTGTGGTCGGGCGGCTCGTTTATCTATGTACCGAAAAACACCCATGTGGAGATCCCGCTGCAGGCCTATTTCCGCATCAACCAGGAGAACATGGGGCAGTTCGAGCGAACACTGATCATCGCGGATGAGGGCAGCCGTGTGCACTACATTGAAGGCTGCACCGCCCCGATCTATTCCAGTGACTCGCTGCATAGCGCCGTGGTGGAGTTGGTCGCTTTGAAAGGGGCGCACATCCGGTATACCACCATCCAGAACTGGTCACGGAATGTGTATAACCTGGTGACCAAACGCGCGGTAGCGCACGAAGACGCGCTGGTGGAATGGGTGGACGGCAATCTGGGTTCCAAGCTGACCATGAAGTATCCCGCCGTCTACATGGTCGGTAAGGGCGCCCGGGGCGACATCCTGTCGATTGCCTTTGCCGGTCACGATCAGCATCAGGACGCCGGCGCCAAGATGGTTCACGCCGCGCCGTATACATCATCCACTGTGGTCAGTAAATCCATCAGTAAAGCGGGGGGCCGATCAAGCTATCGCGGTCTGGTGCAGGTAAACCATGGCTGCGAAGGCGTCAAAAGCAACGTGCGCTGTGACGCGCTGCTGCTGGACGAACTCTCTCGCAGCGACACCTATCCCACCGTCGATGTCCGCGAACAGCGCGTGCGCGTGGAACATGAAGCCACCGTCAGTAAAGTCGGCAGCGAGCAGCTGTTCTACCTGATGAGCCGGGGCCTGAGCGAACAGGAGGCTGTTACCACGATCATCAACGGTTTTCTGGAGCCGTTTGCCCGCGAACTGCCGCTTGAATATGCGGTCGAGTTGAACCGGCTGATCGCGCTGGAGATGGAGGGATCGGTAGGATGACGCGCTACGAATCACTGAAGGCCTGCATCGCGGACGCGCCGGCAACCGCCCCGCAGTGGCTGAGGGACCAACGTCTGCAGGATGCCGAGCTGTTTGATGCGCCTCCCATTCCTCACCACCGCATCAAACACTGGCGCCCCACGGACCTCTCGGGTGGGTCGCTTGAGGCGTTTCTGCAGCCCTTGGCGGCCGTCAGCGGCGAAGTCCGATCGCTGGATGGCCGGCTGGAGTTCGTCGATGGGCGGCTCCACGGGGCGCCGGATCCCTCCAGTTGTGCCGGTGTGCACCTCGGACCGCTGTCGGCCATGGTGGAACACCATGGCGACATACTCCGGCCGGTGATGGTGCGCCCATTAGCCGATGCGGATGTGAAGTTCACCTCACTGGCGCGTTCGGGATGCGCGGAGGGCGCTGCGCTGATCATCGATCGCGACGTGCAAATGGACGGACCGCTGCACATCCGCTGGACACAGCATGATACCGCCGCTTTGGCGACGCGCACAGTCGTGGTGGTACGGTCCGGAGCGCGGGCGCTGCTGATTGAAGAGCATCTCGGGTTGACAAGCGCCCACACGGTCACCACGGGGCTTACCGATATCGTGCTGGAACCTGGCGCCGACCTGACGGTGGTCAGCCTGATCCATCACGGCGATGAAGGCCGCGCGTTTCACCATCAGTATGCGCGCGTGGGATGTGACGCGCACTTGACCAGTATCAACCTGGCCCTAGGAGGCAAGTTGACCAAGGGGTATGTCGCGGCGGAACTGGCGGAAACCGGTGCGCGCAGTGACCTGTTAGGGGTCACTTATGCCACATCGGGACGGCACATCGACATGCACACCGTGCAGCACCACACCGCACCGCACACGGAAAGCGACCTGTTGTTCAAAGCCGCCCTCGAGCAGGACGCCGCATGCGCCTACTCCGGCTTGATCCGCATCGAACCCGGCGCTCAGCAGACCGCCGCCTATCAACGCAGCGAAACATTGCTGCTCAGCCCGGAGGCCCGCGCAGTTTCGCTGCCCTATCTGGAGATTGAGGCAGACGATGTGCGGTGTACGCACGGCGCCACGGTTGCACCTGTCGATCCCGAGATGGTGTACTATGCGGCGGCTCGCGGTATCCCGCAGGATCAGGCCACACGGTTGATCGTGCAGGGATTCCTGCAGCCGGTGTTGGATCGGATGGGTGATCCGGCGATCATCGCACGCGTCGATGACGAAATCCGGAGACAGATGGACCTGGGAGCGGACCATGGCCCCATGGTGTGACGCACTGGATGAACAGAGTGTCGGCGCCGGCAGAGCGGTGACCGTTGACCTGTCCGGCAGGCGGGTGCTGATCGCACGGACTGCAGACGGCCGGCTTTGGGCTATAGATGACACCTGTTCGCATGATGGCGGCCCGCTGGGTGAAGGCCATGTCTTCGGACACGAAGTCGAGTGTCCACGGCACGGCGCGTGCTTCGATGTACGCACCGGCAAGGCGCTGACGCTTCCGGCGACCCAACCCGTGAGCGCATATCCTGTGCGCGTCGAAGACGGCCGGGTCTGGGTGGAGTTGCCATGATGGACGGATCTAACATCATCGGCTGGCTGGACAGGGTGATCGTGGATGACTGCGTCCACGTGCTGGAATCGATACCGGAACGCAGTATCGATCTGGTGTTTGCCGATCCCCCGTACTGCCTGCAGCTGGAGCGCACGCTGGATCGGCCGACAGCCAGCCGGTTCGACTCCGTCACGGAACCATGGGACCAGTTCGAGAGCATGGAGGCATTCGACGCCTTTACCCGTTCTTGGCTGTCGGCATGCCGGCGCGTTATGAAACCGGATGCATCGATCTGGGTGATGGGTTCATATCACAGCATCCACCGCGTGGGTTGCCTGATGCAAGATGCGGGTTTCTGGCTGCTCAATGACATCGCATGGATTAAGCCGAATCCGACCCCGAACTTCCGCGGCACCCGGTTCACCAACGCGCATGAAACGCTGATCTGGGCTGCCCGATCTAAAGAGTCCAAGGTCACGTTCCATTACCACATGATGAAGGCGATGAATGACGACCTGCAGATGCGCAGCGACTGGTGGATACCGCTGTGCAGCGGCCGGGAGCGGCTGCGCAGGAATGGCCAGCGACTGCATCCCACACAAAAGCCGGAAGCGTTGTTGTACCGCGTGTTGACGGCTTCCAGTCGACCGGGGGACGTGGTGCTGGATCCATTCCTGGGCAGCGGCACCACCGCGGCGGTGGCGCGCCTGCTGAACCGACGGTACATTGGCATCGAACGGTCAGCCGAGTATGCGGCCATCGCCGCCGAGCGGATTGATGCGGTGACGCCGGCGCCTCCCGACTGGGTGCCGCCGGAGCAGTTCGCACCCCGCCGGCAGGCGCCCCGCGTCTCATTCGGTGCGTTGCTTGAACACGGACTGCTTCGGCCGGGTGACCCGCTCTACTTTCACGGCAACAGGAAACGGCAGGTGCGTGTGCGGGCCGATGGTTTGGTGGAGACCGACCGCGAACCGATGAGCATCCATGCCGCAGCCCGGTACATGGCCGGAGTCGCGTCTTGTAACGGCTGGATCCTGTGGTATTACGAGACCGAACGCGGCGCGCTGTGTCCCATTGATGTATTGCGTGACCATCTGCGATCCGTGATGCAGGAGGTCCACGATGACGATGACACACAATGAGCATACAGTGCTGGATCCCGGCCGGGTAAAACACGACTTCCCGGTATTGCAGCGCGCATTCTACGGTAAGCCGCTGGTCTATCTCGACAGCGCGGCCACATCTCAAAAGCCGCGGTGCGTACTGGATACGCTTGTCGACTTCTATGCGAACTACAACGCCAATGTGCATCGCAGCCTGTATGTGCTGGCGGCAGAAGCGACGGAACGGTATGAGGCTGCTCGCGAGCGGGTCGCTTCCTTCTTCGGCGCATCGGCTTCGCAACTGGTGTTTACGCGCAATACCACCGAGGCGGTCAATCTGGTGGCGAATGCCTGGGGCAACGCCAATCTGCGCTCGGGTGACCTGATTGTGCTGACCGAAATGGAGCACCACAGCAACCTGGTGCCCTGGCAGCTGCTGGCGCAGCGCACCGGCGCACAGCTGGCATTTGTACCCTTTGATGCGAGCGGACAACTGGACAGAACCATGTGGCTTCAGTTGCTGGATCGGCGCCCTAAACTGGCCGCTTTCACACACCTCAGCAATGTGCTGGCCACCGTAAACCCCGTGGCACAAATGACACGCGAAGCCCACGACGCCGGAGCGCACGTGCTGGTGGACGGCGCTCAGGCGGCGCCGCACCTGCCGGTGGACACACGCGAAGTCGGCGCAGACTTCTATGTCTTCTCGGGGCACAAGATGCTGGGGCCGTGCGGCATCGGCGGATTGATCGGCCGCGAAGAGGTACTGGACTCAATGGAGCCGTTCCTGGGCGGAGGCTCGATGATCCAGCGCGTACGGCATGACCACAGCACCTGGGCCGAAGCGCCTCAACGATTTGAAGCCGGCACGCCCAATACCGCCGACGCGGTGGCGCTGGGAGCGGCTGTGGAGTACCTGGAGCAGTTCGGTATGGACGCCGTGGCCGCACATGACCAGCAGTTGATGCGCCGGTGCCTGGAGATGCTGCAGGCTCAGCCGGACATCGAGATCTACGGATCACCGCGTGCGGAGGAGCGGTGCGGACTGGTTGCGTTCAACTTCACGCATGTACATCCGCATGATGTCAGCCAGATACTGGATCGCGAAGCCATCGCCGTACGTGCCGGGCACCATTGCTGTCAGTTGATCATGCGCGCACTGGATCAGCCGGCCACCGTGCGCGCCAGCTTCTACCTGTACAACACCGAGGAAGATATCGACCGGTTGGCCGCCGGATTAGACGCCGTGAGGAGGGTCTTTGGCAGCAATGGATGACGAACTGTACCGCGAGATCATCATGGACCACTACAAGGCTCCACGTCACCGAAAAACGGTGGATAACTGCACGCATCGGGCCGATGGACATAACCCGCTGTGCGGTGACGAGATCACCATCACACTGACGCTGGATCAGGGTGTGGTCCAGGATGTGGGTTTCTCCGGTCGGGGGTGCTCCATCAGTCAGGCGTCCGCATCAATGATGACCGAAGCGATGATCGGGCAGACGGTCGAACAGGCCATGAACCGACTGGAACAGATCAAGGCCATGTTCAAAGGAGACCCCCACGACCCGATCGACCCCGACGAGGACCTGGCGGCATTGGAAGGGGTCAAGCAGTTCCCGGTACGGATCAAGTGTGCGCTGTTACCATGGACTACCATGGAGCAAGCGCTGAAACAGTGACAGGAGGATGCCGGCCATGCCGTTGACACCCGAACAGGAACAGGAGATCAGAGAACAGCTCAAGCTGGTGGTCGATCCCGAGCTGTTTATCGATATCGTCAATCTCGGACTGATCTACGCGGTCCAGATGGACGACACCGGCCAAGTTCAGATCGACATGACCCTGACATCACCCGGTTGTCCGCTGGGACCTCAGATCGAGGAACAGGTCAAGACGGTGCTGAGCGAGTTTCCGTGGATCAACGGCGTACACGTCAACTGGGTCTGGTCACCTCCGTGGAACCCTGAGACGATGGCCAGCGAGGACGCCCGGCTCGACCTGGGGATCTGGTAGGACCAACCCGGGTAAAAGGAGGCGTCACCGTGCGCGCCACACTCATTGATGGCACATACCCGGCAGATCGGGCTGCGGCTGAGTCTCACCGGCTGATAACCGACGAACTGCTCCGCGGGTCCATTGAGGTGCGTCCGTTCGTGCTGCATACCCTTCGATTGGGTCTGTGCCAAGGGTGCTTCGGTTGCTGGGTGCGTACACCCGGCCGATGTCAGGCAGGCGATGACGGCAATACCATCACAATGGCCGCCGCCACGTCGCAGTTGCTGGTCTACCTGACGCCGGTGACGTTTGGCGGCTACTCGGGGCTCCTCAAACGCAGCGTGGACCGCCTGATTCCCAACATCAGTCCCTTCTTCACCCGGACCGGCCGGGAAACCGCGCATCGCCAGCGCTACAATAACTGGACCCCTAACCTGCTGGCTGTCGGACTGCTGGATGCCCCGGATCCGGACGCCGAGCAGGTGTTCGATCAACTGGTGCAACGCAACGGACGCAACTTCTACAGCCCTCAGGCGCGTGCGGTGTTTCTCTACCGGACCGAGGGCGTGGAGTCGAGTCGGCTGGTACTGCGTCGGTGTCTGCAGCAAATGGGGGTGACCCAGTGAACCGAACCTCTCAAGCGGCTCTGTGGATTGGCAGTCCGCGCGGTATGCGCTCTGTGAGCGCCGCGCTGGGGCGCTATCTGCTGGACGGCTTAAGTGCGCGCGGCTTCCAGGTAGATGACCACCTGGTGTATGCGGCGCTGGGTTCAACAGACCGTATGGCGGCGTTGCTGGAAGCGGCGATGTCGGCGGACCTGTTGATCATTGCCGCGCCGATCTATGTGGACGGCTTGCCGGCCGGGCTGGTGGAGGCAATGGAGGCGCTGCATACGGCGCATCACGCCGCGGACAGCCGCCGGGTACAGCGCCTGGTCGCCATCACGAACAGCGGGTATCCGGAACTGACGCATCATCACGTGGCAGTGCGCATGCTGGAGCTGCTGGCGCAGGACCAGGGCATGCGATGGGACGGCGCGCTGTGCGTCGGCGCCGGGGCGGCGTTGGGAGGCGGAACGTTGCCGGCTTCCGGAATGACCCGACGCCTGCGCACAGGGTTGAATCAGGCGGCCACGGACCTGGCCAGCAATCAGCCCATTGGGGCGGAAGCCCGGCAAAACGTGCAGGCTCCCCTGATGCCGGCTTGGCTATACACACTCGCCGCCACCTGGCACTGGCGGCAATCCGCCCGTCGACTCGGCACTGCAAAACGGCTGAAAGACACCCCGGCCTGGGAGGAAGATACGCAAAAACGGTCAGGATAACACCAAGCGGGATCAGCAAGGACCCCGCTCGGTAAGATGTGGCCTAGCGCTTGCGTACGGTAACCGTGACCGTGTCTGAGCCGGCGAACAACGTGCCGTCGCGATACGCCCCGGTCAGTGTCAGAACGGCCGACGGAGGCGCAACGATGTTTTTGACGGCGCGTTCAGGAAAGAAGGCCACCAGGCAACCTCGATCGTCCGCCTTCGTGGACGATACCGCGACTCCATTCAACGCCAGCGTGTTGGTGGCCACCCATGAGTACGGGATGTCCGTGTGTACGGTCACCGAACCTCCCTGGTCAGTGTTGAGTATCAGTGTCTGTGGTGAAACCGCGACACCCAGCGGCGATGTACTGCGATTACCGGTGAAGGCGACTGCAGTCATCAGGCACAACAGTGCGGCAAGGCACAACGACCGGAACAGCATGGTCATATCAGAAACCTCCTGCTGTGATAGGTCGGGCGGTAACCCGTCCGGCCGGTGCTGTATGTAACATACACCCATACAGTGATACTGTCGGACGCCGCTACTAGTTCCCTCACGGTTCGGTTTCACTGAGCCCCTTTTGCCGCATCGCCCGCTCTTTGAGCAACAGACGCGATATCTTGCCGACGGTGTTGGTGGGAAACTTGTCCAGCACCTCCACTTCATGCGGCACTTTGTAGCTGGCCAGCTGTTTGCGGCACAACGCACGCAGTTCGCGCGGTGTCGCCTCCATGCCGGGCCGCAGCACCACAGCGGCGCGCACCTCTTCACCCGCACGCTCATCGGGTACCCCGTAAGCCACCGCCTCCAACACGGAGGGATGCTGTTTAATCACGCGCTCGACCTCACCAGGATACACATTGTGCCCGGCAACAATCATCATCTCCTTGGCTCGTCCCACTATGTATAGATAGCCGTCGGAGTCCAGCCGTCCCAGATCGCCGGTCATCAGCCATCCGTTGCGCACCGTGATGGCGGTGGCCTCCGGGTTTTTCCAATAACCTTTCATGATGTTGTGCCCGGCGATCGCCACTTCGCCGACTTCGCCATCTGGCAGGTCGCGGCCATCCTCATCTACGATGCGAACCCGGACCCCCGGAACGGGACGTCCGACCGACAGGGGGCGCCTCTGGTGTCCGGCCATATTCATTACCGACATGGGCGAGCTTTCGGTAAGCCCGTAGATCTCACCGATCGGAACGTCAAAGCGCTGTTCGAACTCAACGCGGAGACGCGCGTCAATGGGCGCACCGCCGGTCACGCACAACCGGAGACTGGAGACATCGGGCTGCGTGTCCACAGGAGAGGTGTACAGCAGGTTATACATCACCGGGACACCGCAGAACACGGTGGAGCGCTGCTCATGAATGTGCTGCAGCAGCGTGCCGACCACAAACCGCTCGACAAAATAGCTGCTGGCGCCCACACACGCCGGGGTGAAGATGTTGGCCATCGTGCCGAAGCAGTGGCTGAGCGCCAGCGCGGTGATATACCGATCGCTGGAGGTGGACTCGAAACAGGTGACGCACACCATGGCGTTCAACACCTGGTTCTGATGCGTCAGCATCACGCCCTTCGGACGCCCCGTTGTGCCGGATGTGTAGATCATCAACGCGATGTCATCAGCATGACGCTGAGGATGCGGGCACGGGGGCAGCTTGCAGATGTCCTCAAATCGCGTCTCGCCGTCGCGGGCCGCCTGCGCATCCATCACCACAACCTGCCTGAGCTGCGGACACAACGGACGCACCTCGTCGATTAGATGCCGAAACGACTCCGCAGTGATCAGCACCTCCACATCACCGTGGTTCAGAATATACTGCACCTCATCGGCACGGTACAACACATTAATCGGGATGACCGTCGCGCCTGCTCTGCTCGCGCCAAACAGAGAGGTCGCATACTCGGTGCGATTGGGTATTAACAGCGCAACTTTGGGGTGTTCGCCGTTGCACATCGACCGCAGTCCCGCAGCGATACCCTCAACCTCAGCCCAGTACTCCATATATGTCAAACTCCGCCGCGCATCAGCGATGGCGATCTTGTCCGGATATCCAAAAACCGAACGCTGGAGCATTTCGTGCAGGGTCATCTAGCGGAGCCTCCTGAGGATTGCTTGGTAATGAGCGGCATGGTGAGCATTGCCAGTGATTTTAACGTAACATAGAACACAACACCCGGTCAACCGATACACCTTGGTGGATCAACTGGACCGGGTGCCTGTTCGCGGCCATCGGCGGCCGGATAGCCCTAGAGCTTGCGATGATCGACGATGCGCTTACTCTTGCCCTCGCTGCGCTCTATAGTGCTGGGTTCCACCAGTCGGACCCGGCACGAAAGACCCAACACGGATCTCAGTTCATCGGTGAGCTTGCGTGACAGCCCCTCCAGCGTGCGGATATCATCGCTGAATACCGACTCGGTGACTTCCACCCACAGCTCCATGCTGTCCATCGCGCCCTCGCGGTGGATATGGATCTGGTAGTGCGGTGCGAACCCTTCGACGCTGGTCAGCACCTCTTCGATCTGCGACGGGAAGACATTGACGCCGCGAATGATCATCATGTCATCCGAGCGTCCGGTGATCCGGTCGATACGTACCAGCGTGCGTCCGCAGGCGCATTTCTCGCGGTGCAGCGCGGTGATGTCGCCCGTACGGTAACGCGTTACCGGCAGCGCCTGTTTGGTCAGCGACGTGAGCACCAACTCGCCCTTTGCACCTTCCGGAAGCACGTCACCGGTCTTGGGATCGATGATCTCCGGGTAGAAGTGATCTTCAAACACATGCAGACCGCACTGGTGTTCGCACTCAGCGGCCACTCCCGGCCCGATCAACTCCGAGAGACCATAGATGTCGAAGGCGCGCAGCCCCAGCTGGCGTTGCAGCTCGTTGCGCATGCCATCGGACCAGGGTTCAGCGCCGAACACGCCCACGCGCAGCGTAAGACGGTCGCGCATCCCCATGTCACGCGCCACCTCAGCCATGTTAAGGGCATAACTGGGTGTTGCGGCCAGCACTGTGGTGCCGAAGTCTGCCATCACCGTTACCTGCCGCTTGGAGTTACCGCCCGAGATCGGTATGACGGTAGCGCCCAGATGCTCTGCGCCGTAGTGGATACCCAGCCCTCCGGTGAACATGCCATAGCCATAACAGACCTGCACCACGTCCTTGCGGGTTACTCCGGCGCAACCCAGCGTACGGGCGCAGACCTCAGACCAGATGCCGATGTCGGCGCTGGTGTAGCCCACCACCTTGGGACGCGATGTGGTGCCGCTGGATGATTGAATGCGCACCACCTCGGCCATGGGTACCGCAAACAGCCCGAACGGGTAGTTGTCATTGAAGTCCGCTTTTACCATGAACGGGAACCGGGAAAGGTCCTCTAACTGTTCGATGTCCAGCGGCGTGACGCCATGTTCCTGGCAGCGTGTGCGGTAGGCCTCCACATGGTTGTAGTGATGCGCCACTGAGTCCTTCAGGCGTCTGAGCTGCAGTTCGCGCAGTTCATGTTGGTCCATGCACTCATACAGCGGGTTGTGAATCGTGGTGTGTATCATGCCTCGCTCCCTGCCGGCACAGCAGCAGCGGTGCGGCCCTGGTGGAACGCCTCCATGTTGTCGTTGAGGAACCGGGGCTTCACGCAACGCGCCAATGCTTCCGTCCAGCACTCAAGAGGCAACGCGCATCGGGTCGACAGCAGGCCCAGCAGTACCACGTTGGCTGCGCGGGGGTTACCCAACGCACTGGCAATGCTCAACGCATCCACAATCAATGCGTCGGGGCAAGCGGCCCGTATCCTGTCCTCTATCTGAGGGGGATACTCAGCCTTGCCATATGTCACCGAAGAGGGCACGATACGCTGACGGTTGACGATCAGCAGTCCGCCCGGCCGCAACCGGCTGGCGCCCCGCAATCCCTCCAGCAGCTCCATACCCAGCACAAAGTCTGCGCCCGGAGGCGGGATTAACGGCGAGTTGACCTGGTCGCCGAAGCGCACTTCGGACACAACACTGCCTCCCCGCTGGGACATGCCGTGTACTTCGCTGGCCTTGACCTGTAAACCGGCCAGCCTGGCGGCCATGCCGATCACATCGCCCGCCAAGACTGTACCCTGGCCGCCGACGCCTGAGATGAGGATGTTGGTAACGCTCATGGACTCCCTGCCTGTGTCTTTCCGGCGCGTTGCCGGATGTTGGTGGTAGTGCAACATATCCCGCCGCCCGAACTGGCGGCGGGATGGCGTCAGCGGAAGGAGCGGGCGATCAAACTGATCGCCCGTATACCTGCTCCTGTCATGGTTCAGCCTCCTGGCTCTGCAGTGCGCCGAACGCGCACATCTCCACACAGACACCGCAACCCCGGCACAGCTGCGGATCAATAACCGGGCGGTAGCGTTCGCGACCATTCACGACCACCATCTCCCGTGTGATCGCCGGACAGCCCAGCTTGAGGCATGCGCCGCAATACCGGCACCGATCGGGATCGAACACCGATAGTGAGCGCTCTTCGTGCGGGATCAACATGCAGGGCCGTTGCACGATTAAAACGGTCAGTGTGTCGGCCGTCAGCGCCTGCTTGAACCGCGCTTCCATGGCTTTCACGTCGTATGGGTCCACCACATCAACATCGGTCACTCCCAGAGCACGTACCAGCGTCACCAGGTCCACTTTGGGCGTTGTTTCGCCCATCAGGTTCTTACCGGTTCCCGGGTGATGCTGGCGCCCCGTCATAGCGGTGATGCTGTTGTCGAGGATCAGCACGGTGCCGCGTGAGCCATTGGCCACCATGTTCAGCAGACCGGTGATGCCCGAGTGCATAAACGTGGAGTCGCCGATGACGCCCACCACGCGCTGTGTGTCGATCCCGGCGATCTCCAACCCATGCGCCACACCGATAGATGCGCCCATACAGACGCACGTATCAATCGCCTGGAGCGGCGCCATGACGCCCAACGTGTAGCATCCGATGTCGCCGCTGACGGTGGCGCCCAGTTTCTTGAGCACACGGAACACCGAACGATGCGGACAACTGGGACAGAGTGTGGGCGGACGGAGCGGAAGATCCATTTCCGAATCAGGCGCGAGCGCATTCATGCGCCCCAGCGAGCGGGCCACCACCGCCGGAGTAAACTCTCCAAA
Source organism: uncultured bacterium (assembly GCA_964535125.1). Classification (GTDB taxonomy): domain Bacteria; phylum Armatimonadota; class HRBIN16; order HRBIN16; family HRBIN16; genus CAZHSN01. The sequence continues at coordinate 7,191 of CAZHSN010000058.1, read as the reverse complement.
GAGCGGAAACATCTCTTTGCCCATGACTTTCAAACCGGCCGCCCGCAGTTGATCTTCGATGAACGGGTCCAACTCTTCGGCAACGATCAGGCGGTCTACACGCGCGGCGAATTTGCGGATCGCCGACATGGGAAGCGGATAGACCATGCCCAGTTTAAGCACACTGGCTTCCGGAGCGATATCGCGCACATATTGATAAGCGATCCCGCTGGTCACGATGCCGGTACTGGTGTCGTGATACTCCGCATGCGTGAGGTGTTGGACTTCCGCCCAGTCACGCACCTGCTGTAACCGGTCTTCCACCACGTGGTGCTGACGGCGGGCAAATGCGGGGATCATCACATACTTCGATGGATCATCCGGAGGTGTCGGCCCGGGCAGGTCGGTGTCCGGTTCGCTGGTAACCACCAGACTCTTTCCATGGGACAGTCGCGTGGTCGTACGGATCAGCACCGGCGTACCGAACTGCTCAGAGATCCGGAAGGCCTGGCGGGTGAATGTATAGGCTTCCTGAGAGTCCGCCGGTTCAAGCATCGGCAGTTTGGCCGCCCGTGCATAGTGGCGACTGTCCTGCTCGTTCTGAGAGCTGTGCATGCCAGGGTCGTCGGCTACCATGATCACCAGGCCGCCGCGCACACCGGTATAACTGACCGTAAACAATGGGTCGGCGGCGACGTTCAGCCCCACGTGCTTCATGGTGACCAGCGCTCTTTTGCCGGCAAAGGCCACGCCGATGCCCACTTCCAGCGCCACTTTTTCATTGGGCGCCCATTGGGCCAGCGCACCCTCCAGCAGGGCGAGGCTCTCCAGCACCTCGGTGCTGGGCGTGCCGGGATACCCAACACCCAGCGCTGCGCCCGCGTCACGCGCGGCCAGCGCGATGGCCTGGTTTCCGGTGAGAAGCTGTTCGACTGTGCGTTCCGTGATCAACCTGAATACCCCCTGGCATGCCCATTGTACCGATGAGTCAGCGGCTTCGACAAATGCATGGACCGGTCTCGGAGGGCCGGTCCATGCACAGAGACACCGTAACCGAGCGGTCTACTGGGTGCTTTCCAGTGTGTTGCTCAGGTACGCGTCATAGGAGGCCATGTCGAGCAATCCATGTCCGCTGAGGTTGAACAGGATCACCCGCTCATCACCGGCTTCACGTGCAGCGATCGCCTCATTGATCACAGCGGCGATCGCATGCGACGACTCCGGAGCGGGCACGATGCCCTCAGCGCGTGTAAACTGCACGGCTGCTGCGAAGACATCCAGTTGATCCACCGCGACCGCCTCCATATGGCCCGTGTGCTTCAGCCAGCTGAGCAACGGCGACATGCCATGGTAGCGCAAGCCTCCGGCATGGATGGCCGGCGGGATGAACTCGGAGCCCAATGTGTACATCATCATCTGCGGCGTCATATGGGCGGTGTCGCCGAAGTCATACCGGTACTCGCCCTTGGTCAGGCTGGGACAGGCGCTGGGCTCGGCGGCAACCAGCCTCACCTTGCTGCCGCGCAGCCGCTCCGCCACAAACGGCGTAATCATACCGCCCAGGTTGCTGCCGCCGCCGGCGCAGCCGATCACCACATCCGGGAACTCGCCGGCCAGCCGCATCTGCTCCAGTGACTCCAGGCCGATCACCGTCTGATGCAACACCACATGGTTCAACACACTGCCCAGCGAGTATTTCACGCCCGCGTGCGTGACCGTGTCTTCAATGGCTTCGCTGATGGCGATGCCCAAGGAACCGGGGCAATTGGGATCGTCGGCGAGGATCTTGCGCCCGTATTCGGTGTGTTCGCTGGGACTGGGATACACGGTGGCCCCATGCAGCATCATCATGGAGCGCCGATACGGCTTCTGCCCATAGCTGCAGCGGACCATATACACGGTGCATTCAATGCCGAACGATGCACAGGCCATCGAGAGCGCCGCGCCCCACTGTCCCGCGCCTGTCTCGGTGGCGATCCGGTGGGTGCCTTCCATCTTGTTGTAATACGCCTGGGCGATCGCGGTGTTCAGCTTGTGGCTGCCCACAGGACTGGCGCCCTCGTATTTGTAGTAGATGTGAGCCGGCGTGTTGAGCGCCTTTTCCAGGAATGTGGCCCGGATCAGCGGCGTGGGACGCCACATCGCATAACGCTCTCGCACGGCGTCCGGGATCGGGATCCAGGTCTGGGTGCTGACTTCCTGTTCAATCACACCCATCGGGAAAATAGCCGCCAACTTGTCGGGGCCGCAAGGCTGGCCGGTTGCCGGGTCCAGCGGCGGTGGCGGCAGTTCGTTCAGATCTCCCATCACGTTGTACCACTCGTGCGGGATATGTGTGTCGTCCATCAGGAACATGCGCTGATCCATGGGATACCTCCAGATCGGTTGTCGGGAACAACTAACGGTAGCAGTTCAACGAAAAAACGGGCGCTCCCTGATGGAGCCGCCCGCTGAACCCTGCCATGTCATACCGATGTGGATGCAAAGGATCGCGCGGCTACTCCAACAGGGAGCGCCGCCAAGACCACATCCAGTCATTGTGTGCTGCTTCATGGCGTTGCATGGTAGTTTATTCTATAGATGTCCGGGGGTGTTGTCAACCATCTGTCGTGTTAACGCGTTTCCGCAGCGTGTCTATGCGCCGCTTCCAGAGTTCCATACGGTTCATAAACGCCTGTGCGGGCTGGTCTTTCTGCAGCAGCCGATCGACTGAGACCTCAGGCCGGGGTGGCAGTAAGTCCGCATACCCCAATCCGGCGCCGTCCGATCCAGCGGCCGCATACACCCGGGAGCGCTCCTGACGCAGCACCTTGGGTACCTGACCTTCATGTGCGCAGACAATAAGCGACGCCTGCGGGATACAGCCAACCGCCGCGACGGCTTCCGCCAGCGGGCCGTGAAACGCCAGCACGACGCGGTCCGCGGTCTTTAGCGTCCGAGCCGCCAGACGCAGCGGCTCTTGCCAGGGCGTGACACGCACCTGAGCGGATGCCGTTTTCACCAGCGACGGTGACAGTGCGGATACCAGCACTATCCGCTGTGCTCCTGCCTGCCAGACATGGGCGGCGCGAAGCGGTACGCCTTGAGCCTGCAGATTGGCGCAAACCAGCGCTCCGCGGAACTGCCGGGACAGGCGTTGAAGCCGATCTCCCGCACACTCGCCCTCGCCCGGGCAGATGATCTGGTAATCCAACGCGTTTAGCAGATCCACCACGGCGTCAAATCTCAAGTCATCCAACGGACCGTCTGACGCGGCCAGATCGCCCAGCTCACAGCGGACACAATCCGGCCGCCGGGCCAGCGATACGGCGCCACGGGCCAATCCGCCCGCGCCACCCTCGCTGCAGCCGCAGGGATCAAGCGCCCCCCACAACTCTCCACTGAAGGCAAGGTGGTGTCGCGGGTCGTTCACCGTTCTACCGATCCCATTACGGTGCATTCCAATACGGGTTGTGCCGGATTGTCTGTCTGGATGCGGATTACCGCATCGAATGGCCCCTGTACAGGACGCGTTGTCATGGCGATGTCCACCGTCCAGCGAGCCGCTGCCTGCTCAGACAGGGTGCATGTCAGCGCCGGATGCGAGCTGCTCACGCCGGTGACACGCCAGCGGGGGCCTCCCGTGACCTCCAGTGTGCGCTTCACCGGGAGCGGCGTCGAGGGGGTGATCACACCCAGGTACAACACGGTGGGCTTGACCACCAGTCCTTTGTGCACCGGAATAACCCATGTGATCCCCGGCTCATCGGCGCGTCCGCTGGGTAGCGTTACTGACAGGTTGTGCACCCCGTAAGGTGCTGTCGGTTGCACGGTAAGGGTCAGCACGCCGGAACTCTGCATATAGGCAACCCAGTTTGCCGATGCCCACGGCGCCGAACAGACCGGCTGCCCCCCGATGGGCCCTCCATCACGTGCGGTCACACGCCAGGCTGCTGTTATCGGATGCTCGTCATCAGCTGTCAAAGGGACGTTGGGTTCCGGTTCTGCGGTAAACAGCGGAACTACCTGAGCGGTTACGGTGACCGGTATCGTGGGGTGCGTGTCATCTCCGGTTCCTACTTCGATCACCTTGCGGATCTCACCGCGGAAACCGCGCGTATGCAGCACCCCGCGTATCTCCACCTCTCCATTGGCGGGAACTTCCGTGACTTGGCTCAACACCGTACAGGAACAGGTTGGGTGCAGCGAGATGCGAGCCGGTGTATCACCATGGTTGCATACACGAAAGGCAAACGGTGCGTCCTGCCCGGCGATCACCTCGCCGGCGGCCACTGTGGCGGGCGATACCGTCAGCGACGGCGCCTCCTCCGGAGGGGCGCGCCGCGCTGATGCCATCTGAGCCAGCGCGGATCGATGCGCGTCGATCTGACGGACCGCGTCCACCTCAGCTGCCGAGGGGATGCTACCGCCTTCTGAAGGCGCCGCGCCCATGACGCCCTGATCTCCCGATGCACGCGCCAATCCCAGATAGGCACCCAGCGCCTGTGTGCAGGCATGCGTCCAAACCGTGCTGGGTATGGCGCTCCAATTGCCCGGCTGGAACGCGCTCAGACGCACAGCGACGGTGCGACGCTTGGGCCGGTTGGGGAAGGCCGGTTCGTGATGGAGTGCCGTCCATTCCCACAGAACCGGACTGCCGTTCCGGGTGACATTCCACTCGACCGACACCCATACATCGGCTGAGCCGGGATCTGCAACCACCATGAATGCGGTGTTGCGCAACGCCTGGTTCCACCGTTGCACCGCAGCGGTTACACTGGCTTGGGCCTCCCGGCGTCGCGCTTCAGGCAATGCCGGAGGCGAGAGCCACACGCGGGCCGGCCGGGCTGGGGTCAGCTCGCGCAGCCGCGCAGCCGCCTCCGTGAATTGACCGCGGCGCAGCTGTTCGACCACGCCGCGCAGCGCGGCTGCCTCTTCCGGTTGCATGCGCTGCAGCGGCAGTTCCGGCAGCGGGGCTGCCCCCAATCTAAGTGCCGCGATCGAAAGTATCAACAGGCTCAGCCATCGTCGCATCGCACACCTCCGTCGCGTCTGCCTATCCATAGGGCCACAGGATAAACGTCTTGGTTCCTGTGGCTACACTGATGAGATACCAGATTGTTCCCGTGAAGCACTCCCCAAGGATCAACCCCAGGAAGACCGGCAGCACCCGCCGGTACAGCCGAAGGCCGCCGGTGCGCAGTATCGTGACTTTGCAGACCCATGCCACCAAAATGGATACCCACATGAGCGACAGGCTCCAGTTGAACGATATGGCGTAACCGATGGGGTGCAGGGGGCAACCCGTCCACCGCAGCCGCAACACCCCTAACGCCAGCGTGGTTAGCGTGCCCACTAACAAAGCGATCAGCGAGTTGGTGCGCTGCGTACTGCTGATGGCCGCGGTCAGCTGCTGAGTGACGCGATCCCATGGCTCTCGTCCAAAGATGGTACTGACATACGGCGGGTCTGCCATGGCCGCGGCGCCCCAATGATAGTTCAGATGCACATTCAACAGGAAACCGCTGAACGCCCCCCAGCCGGCGGCCAGCAGCAGCGCCCAGAAAATCATACGCTGTGCGCCTCCCGTTCGTGCCATTGCCTGAAGGCCCTCGGCATGCGGCGGAACAGGACTGCCGCGGTAGTTGCGGTTGAAACCCGACACCAATCCGAATGCCACCAAATCTTGTTTGCTCAGGTTTTCCGTTCCGGCGATCAAAGGCGCCAAGTGCTGGGGGCCCACGTCCGGGCCGGGACCGTGTGCCGGCGATCCTGCCTCCGCCCGCATTCGGGCGATCGATACGGCGAACAATGCATAAATGGCCAGTGTCAGCAGTGAAGCCCACGGGTTCAGACCGCAAGCACGCAGAAACGCGAAGCCGATTCCTTGTGCCGCAATGAAGCCCATCGCCGCCCACCGATACGGCAGCGCTTCACCGCGGTCCTCATTGCCAGCACCCCGCCAGATCGCAGCGAACCCGCGGCCCAACGCTTGTCGGGCCGACCAGAGACTGAGTAATCCAATGGCAAAGTATCCGCCGGCGCCCTGCCAGCTGACATACGGAAACCCCGGTATCTGATCCCATCCGTAGTAGGCGGCCACCACGGGCTGCAGCGACCAGACCCACCTGAAGAACCAGGCCGAGAACAGCAGATCGGTCGGCAACAGCATCCCAAGGCCCACGATGAACGGGTAGAACGCGATGGTCAGAAAGGGCAGCGCGTTCCAGGGTGGGGTGAACGACGCTGTTTGCAGCACCTGATAGCGCACATAAGGCGGCGGCAGTGACGGATATAACGTACTGAGCCCGAACCAGATGTCCAGGAGGCTCACCGCGGCGAACGCGATCCAGAACGGCCTGCTGCGCCACAGAGAATGACGCGGCTGCACCAACTCCAGCGTTAACTGAACGAGCGGGTACGAGAGCCGCTCCCGTTCGGCCCATTGCCTGCGCAGCAGCACGTTCAAACAGAACAAACCGGCAGCCAAAGTCGTCAGCAGTCCGCTCCAGGCCAGCGCGGGCTGCGCCCAGATGCGCAGGTCGCCGGAGGCCCAAAGGCTGGCATGCCCGGAGTAATACCGCTGCAGCGCATCCGGATTGCTGACCGTCAGCCAGGCAGGCAAACGTGGAAGCACCTCTTCAGCCCAGCGATTGGTGGGATTGGCATACCGGAACGGGTACGAGATGACCGGGACCAGCACTTCCATCATGTCATGCGACGAGAGCGCGGCGCCGATAAACACCATGAAGTACACGGTCAACAGCTCAGCAGGATTCAACCGCCAGCAAGCACGTATGCGCCCCGCGATCGCGTTCAACGCCAACAGGCACAGCAGCACGAACACCACATGCGGGTACAGTGCGATCGTGCTGGGCTGTCCCGCATACCGGATCGTCTCAACCGACATGTTTAGGCCGGCGATCGCCGGGATCAAGACCAGACCGAGCACCACCGCTCGCATTCGTATCCGTTGTGTCAATTCATGGACCATACCTAAGAGCGTACCGAACGGTTGATGGTGGAACCAGTGTCTTCCCGGTGCGGCGCGTCGCTTCGCTCTGCATGCGGTGATGCGCAGACGGCGCCGGGGATGGACGCCGCGGATTGCGGCTTCGCCACGCGTGTGCAGTTGGCGGCTACCCACATGCGGCAACGCCGCACCTTCCTCGCGTTGAGCGCAGCGAAACGCCTCACCCCCAAAAGGGCGGTTCACGAACCGCCCCTACAGCA
>CAZHSN010000057.1:0-21426 GCA_964535125.1 uncultured bacterium | reverse complement strand
TGTAGGGGCGAATAATTATTCGCCCCTACATCACGGTGTAGACCTGTGGAATTATCCTGTGGTCGTTGTAGGGGCGAATAATTATTCGCCCCTACATTCGCCCCTACAATCCATAGAATCCCGTGAACGTGATTGGGCATGATAACGAATGCGTCTAATTGCACGTGGGGAAAATGGTCTGGAATGGCGCGCCAACAACGTTCCGCCACAACACCGCAATCATTCAACCGCACGTCACCATCCGCCACCCCCCCGAAAACGCACACCCGGTCATGCGTGCACAGGGTCACAAAATACGCCCCGGCTTGGAAATAACCATACCCCGCCAACCGAATGGAACGACGGTGATGCCTGTCCGGTTCATATGGCATTATACGCACCTCCCGACGATCCGCTCCGCATCCGGCACACGCAACTCCCCGGAAATCAGCTTCGGCAACAAGGCGTCGCGCAGGGCAGCGAGGGTGTGGGATTCAATAAGATTCATCTGGACGTTGCTGATTAGCGGAGCTAAAAACGCATCGGCTGAGCGAAGGACGTTCATTATAGGTATGATCACTTTGGCATCAGAAAGATGGCGACGCTGAATATGTCCCATCGTTGTCGCCTTACCGGCCGCCATGCGCCTCCACAAACGCTTCCGACTGTACAAACATGCCTCCCGATCCGCAGCAGGGGTCGTAGACGCGTCCCTTAAACGGCTCAATCATCTCCACCAGCAGCTGCACCACGCATTGCGGCGTGTAGAACTCGCCGCCGCCTTTGCCCTCGGCTGCGGCGAACCGGCCCAGGAAGTACTCATATACGCGGCCCAGCGGGTCATTGACCCCGGAATCACGGGCCTGCAGCTCCACATCACCGATAAGCTTGACCAGCTCTCCCAGCCGCACTTTATCCAGCGTGGGGCGCGAGTAGTCCTTGGGCAATACGCCTTTCAACGTGGGGTTTTCGCGCTCAATGGCGGTCATGGCGTCGTCAATCACCCGTCCGATAGAGGGTTGCGGCGCCTGCGCTTGAATGTTGTTCCATCGTGCCTCAACGGGTACCCAGAAGATATTGGCTGCCAGGTACTCATCGCGGTCTTCGGGATCGGTAAAGTCGGTATCCTGTCGGGCTGTGAGATCCTCATAACGGCGCTGGAATGAATCCGAGATATACTTCAGGAAGATCAACCCCAGCGCCACGTGTTTATACTCGGCGGCATCCATGTGTCCGCGCAGCTTGTCGGCCATTTCCCAAAGCTTGTTTTCAAAACCCAGGTTGGCTCCGGTATGTGTTCCATTGGCAGCCATCGTTATCGCTCCTTCCGGTAACAATCACCCGAACCAGATCGGCCCTTCGGGCGTGATCCGTTCGGCGCGCAGGTCTGGCTCACAGGCCGTGTATACATACAGTATAGGCAGGTGTTTGTGGCGTCTGGCAACGTGCGCTGTGCAAACAATCGCCGCCTGTCCACCACGGGTATCTGTATCAACGTCGTTCGTGTGTGGTGCGCCCTGCGTCCAATGCCGGTTGTGTGACTATTACATCACCGCAATCCCGTACCGGCCCGCAGGGACCGGGGCGACCGCGTGGACGGGGGCGACCACAGGGGGTCGCCCCTACTGGCGGTTACCTTTGGTTGTGTAACGCTAATCAGTTCCCGACGCGCCTTGCAGATGCGGTACAATCACACTGCAATCCTGACTACATCGACAGGCGGCGTTGTTGTGACACACGGACTAACCGGCCGCATTCTGGGCGCTCTGGTGTTCCTGTTGGGTATCGCAATACTGGTGATCACCGCACGGGAGGCATGGAGCCTGATGAACCGCCCGATCCCCTCTCCGGGACAGGACTTGGGGCGATTGGGCGTGATCGCGCTGGATGTGGTGAAGCGCACCGTATTACTGCTGGTCGTGGCGCTGATTGGTGCGTTCGCGGCGTCGCGCGGTGCGGCCATGTACGGCGTGTCGCTGGGCGTGCCGTGGCGCGGTCGCCGCACACACGCCGGCGGGGCCGAATAGCGCCGTCAGCGGAACCGTTCTCGAAGGGAAACCCTGCCGTATATGCCATCCGCCCCGTATCCACGCACCATTACCGACTCACGGGGCGTTTCCCATCGGTTTACCGCCGCTCCGCGTCGGATCGTCCCCACGGCGCCGGGCATTACCGAGGCGCTGTTCGCGTTGGGCGCCGGTCCGCGCGTGGTGGCGGTCACCACCAACTGTGACTACCCGCCGGAGCCGATCAAGAAACTCCCGCGTATCGGCGACATGAACCTGAACCCCGAGCAGCTGCTTCGGTTGCGCCCCGATCTGATCGTCGCGGATGAGTTTCTGAACGCCAATCGTATTACCGCGCTGGAACGGGTGAAACTGCGCGTATTCACCATCCGTCCGCGCACGCTGCGCGAGACAGGTGCGACGTTGAAACTGCTGGGACAGGTCACCGGCAATGATGCTGCGGGAGACCGGCTGGAGCGTCGCTTTTCCGCGTTGCGCCCTTCACCGAAGCGGCCCGTTCGGGTGTTGTGCGTGTTGTCGCTGTCACCGCTGCCCCTGTGGGCGGCTGGACGCCAGACGTTTGTGGATGAGATCATCACACTTGCCGGCGCGACCAACGCGGCCAGTTCCGGCGAAAACTTCTTCCAGTTCTCCACAGAGGCGTTGCTGCGTGCGATGCCCGATGTGTTGATGGTGACCGACCCGCAGGCCGATGTGCGCGCATTGGTCAGGCATCCTGTGCTGGGTAAACTGCCGGCTGTCCGCAATGGTCGCGTATACAAGGCCCCGGCTGAGCTGTTTGTACGCGCAACGCCCCGTCTGCTGGACGGATTGGCGCTGGTGCGCAAGTGGACATTGGGAGCCGCCCGGTGAACCGTTCCATCCGATTGGGCGTGACGGTGCTTTTGTTGCTGGGAGCGTTGCTTGCCGGGCTGTGTCTGGGTTCTGAAACCTATGCACCCGCGCAGGTCTGGCAGGTGTTTGCCGGGCGGAGCGGTGGCGGGCCTGACCTGATGATCCTTTCCCAACTGCGCCTGCCCCGGGTCATTCTGGCAGCCATGGTGGGTATCCTGCTGGCTGCGGCCGGCGCTTCGTTTCAGGGGCTGCTGCGCAACGATCTGGCCGATCCCTACACGGTGGGGGTGTCGTCGGGCGCTGCGGTGGGTGCGGCGGGCATGGTGCTGGCGCACCGTGAGGCGTGGCTGGGCGGTTACGGCGTACCGGCGGCCGCGTTCGGTTGTGGACTCATCGCTACGTTGATTGTCATGGCCGTGGCGCGGCGCGATAACCGCTTACGCGTGACGGTGTTCCTGCTGGGCGGTATCGTGATCAGCAGCTTTTTATGGTCTATAGTGACGCTGATGATGACCTTCGCCGGTTCGGATCTGTCGCGGGTGCTGTTCTGGTTGATGGGCAGCTTTGGAGATGCGGACTGGTCGCGTGTGCGGCTGTTGATCCCCCTGGTGATCATAGCGTTGATCGGTCTGCGGACGGTAGCGTATGCACTGAACACCTTCGCGTTGGGTGAGGAGAGTGCGCGACGTCTAGGCGTCGATGTGGAACGGGTGAAGTGGGCGGCTATCGCATTGGCCACGCTGTGTACGGCGGCGGCGGTATCGGTCAGCGGTATTATCGGTTTCGCGGGGTTGATCGTGCCGCATGCGGCGCGACGGCTGTTCGGAGCGGATAACCGGTCGCTGGTGCTGTCATCGGCGCTGTTGGGATCCTTGCTGATGGTGTTCGCCGACACAATGGCGCGCACGGTCGCGCGGCCGTCCGAGATCCCCGTGGGGGTGATCACCGCGCTCATCGGGTCGCCCGTGTTCCTGACACTGTTGCGGCGTGAGGCGCAGGAATGAGCGTGATGGATCCTCGGCCGGGTGTGCGCATCTTTACCTGGGGATGCCAGATGAACGAAGAGGACTCCGAGCAACTGGGGCTGCTGGCGGAGCAAGCGGGATACCGGGTAACCGATGATCTGGACGACGCACGGCTGGTGCTGTTGAACACCTGTTCGGTGCGCAAGAAGCCTGAAGAGAAGGTCTACAGCCTGCTGGGTGATTTGAGTCACTGGAAGGCAGCCCACCCGGACGGGCTGATTGGCGTCTGCGGATGCATGGTCCAAGTACGCGCGGACACCATTTTGACGCGTGCGCCGCAGGTGGACTTTGTGCTGGGTACCGCTCAGATGCATCAGTTGCCCGAGGTGCTGCAGCAATATGCGCAGTCACGGCCCCGCATTGTGCGGTTGAGCCTGCCTGAGCGCGCTGCCGAAGCGCTGGACTATTTGCCGGAACGCCATCCGGACCGGCCGGCGCAGTTGCGCGCTCATGTACCGGTGATGTACGGCTGCGATCGGTTCTGCACCTTCTGTGTGGTGCCCTTGACGCGCGGCCGCGAACGCAGCCGGCCCATGAACGACATACTGGCAGAGATCAAGCGACTGGCCGATGCCGGAACCCGCGAAGTGACCTTGCTGGGTCAGACAGTGAACTCGTATGGCAAGCGGCTTCCGGATGGAGAGCGTACCAGCTTTGCGGAACTGCTGCGGCAGACAGCCCGAATCCCCGGCATCTGGCGCATTCGGTTCACCGCTCCGTATCCCATCCACTTCACCGATGAACTGATTGAGACGATGGCTGCGCTGCCGCAAGTCTGCGAGCATGTACACCTGCCGCTGCAAGCCGCAGATGATCTGCTGCTGCGCAGCATGAAGCGCGGCTATACCGTGGAGCAATATGACGCTATCGTGCGTAAACTGCGCGCCGCGATGCCCGATATCGCGATCACTACCGACTTGATGATCGGGCATCCGGGAGAAACCGACGAGCAGTATGAAAACACACTGCGCTACGTTGAGCAGGTTCGGTTTGACAGCGCGTTCATGTTTGCCTACAGCCCGCGTCCGGGCACACGCGCCGCTGAGCAGACCGACCAGATCCCGCGTGACGTGAAGCGCGACCGGCTGAGCCGTCTGATCGCCTTGCAGAATCGAATAACGCTGGAGATCAACACCGCTCAGGCGGGACATGAATATGAGGTGCTGGTAGACGGTCCATCGGGGCGGCAACCCGGTCAACTGACCGGATTTACCCGCCAGTTCAAGACCGTGAACGTATACGCGCCGGATACACACATCGGCCAGGTCGTCCGCGTGCGCACCACCAGTGGCCATCCCTGGGGGTTCCGCGCCGAATTGGTACAGTAAATTGTCCGCATCCACATCCACAACCGATCGCTCGGAGGTGACAGTCGCATGGGAACAGCCTACACGCCGGGATTGACCGTCAGTGCGTCGGCGGTGGTCCGCCGGGAACGCCGGCTGCCGATGAAGGGCGACGTACTGGTATCTGAACAGGATCTGGTGCAGCCCGATACCGCGGTCGCGCGGGCCTTAATCCCGGGGATCATGCAGACGGTCCGTGTGGCTGAGATCCTGGGACAAGAGCCCGAGGATGTGCCCAAACACCTGACGGTGCAAGTGGGCGACACCGTAACCAAAGGGCAGGTGCTGGCGTTCTCCAAAGGTCTATTCGGGCTGTTCAAGACCGAGGCGAAGAGTCCCGTGGATGGCAAGGTGGAGTTGTACTCGCCGACCACCGGCACACTAGGCGTGCGGGAAAACCCGCGCCCGCTGGAGGTGCACGCGTATATCAGCGGCCGGGTGGCCACGGTGATCCCGGAAGAGGGCGTGGTGGTGGAGACGCACGGCGCGCTGGTGCAAGGCATCTTTGGCGTCGGCGGCGAACGCCAGGGCGTGTTGCGCGTGCTGCCCGGTGGACCAGGCGATCCGCTGCGCGCGGCCGATCTGGACGAATCGATGCGTGGTTGTGTGGTGGTGGGCGGATCGGTGATCGAGGCGGATGCACTGACACGCGCCGCCGAACTGGGCGTGATCGGCTTGGTGGCCGGAGGGATCCGAGACACCGATTTGACGGCGTTTCTGGGATTCGACATCGGCGTGGCGATCACCGGTACCGAAGATATCCCGCTGACGCTGATCCTGACCGAAGGGTTTGGCCCGGTGAACATGGCTCAGCGTACGCACGCCTTGCTGCGATCACTGGAGGGGCAGATGGCCTCAATCAACGGCGCCACGCAGATCCGTGCGGGTGTGATCCGGCCGGAACTGGTGGTGCCTTTACCCGATGGATGGGATAGCGCCGAGGCGAATGCCGCCGAGGCGCAAATGCTGCGCGTGGGTGCGCAGGTACGTCTGATCCGCGAACCGCTCTTCGGGCGTCTCGCAACGGTCACCGCGCTGCCGGCCGAACTGGTGGAGATAGGCTCTGGTGCTGAAGTTCGAGTGCTTCAGGCCCGGCTGGATGACGGGGCTGAGGTGACCATACCGCGAGCCAACGTGGAGATACTGGTCGACTGATTCTGGTTCAGTTAATCCCTGTCAGGTCACTGCCGGTTATGAACGGCGGCATCGGTATCAGCGGGCTGGAGGAAACGGGACGGCCGCAGGACAGGCGGCTAAGCTCATGGTCCAGCAGGCTTACCCCCAGGCACAGCCGTTCAGTAATGGAGTTGCACTCCAGCAGGCGTTGTTTATCTGCCAGCCGCGCCTGTACCAACGTTGCCAGCATGTTCGCCAGCGCCTGGGCGTTGTGCGGCAGCTGCTGCAGAGCCGCCTGCGGTTCGGCGATGTTCATCAGCTCCAAATAGCGCACCAGCCGGACAGCGGCGCGCCGTACGAGTTCGATGTCTTCCCGCTCTATCTGCGTATCGGCATCAGGGAGGTACAGCACTGAGGCCTTGGGATACGGGCTGGTGGTGGTCAACTCCAGCATCTGAAACCGGCGGAATCCCCGTACCCAGAGATCTATGGAGCCATCATCGTTGTTCTGCAGGCCTGTGATCCGCGCCACCGTACCCATCCGGGCCATCTGGTGTGAGTGGTTGGTTCGAGGGCTTCGATCCAAGATCACCCCCAACTCGTGCGTGCTGTCGATCACATCATGGATGAGCAACTGGTGCGAGGGTTCTTGTATGTTCAGCGGCATCGGCATGCCGGGAAAGAGCACTGCCGGTGTGGGCAGCACCGGCAGGCTGTTGGTAGCATCAGTGATCATCAGCCGTTCATGCTCCGAAACTCCGTGGGTATAGGTCTCCCGCGTCATACTGTACCCAAAACAGTTCCCTATATGGTGCATTGACGGCTGGTTTTTAGCTATTGCGCCGCCAAACTGGCATATTCCCTGAATAACCTTATGTATTGCCTGTAGTCATCCAGCGACACGCCCGGAGGTGTCTGATGGTCACACCCGGGAGCAAACCCGCCGCCGCGCATGACGGGCAGCAGCCGTTCAAATTCTGACCGGACCGCCGCTTCCCCGCGGTGCATGACGGTCTTGTCGAACGCGCCCAGCATCAGCCACTCCGGATGGTCGGCTCGGATCTTTTGCACATCCACGCCCGCCATACGCTCCAAGGGAAGGATGCCCTGCACGCCTGAGGACTGGAACCACTCGATCGGGTGTGTCACATCCCCATCGGAGTCGGCGAACACCAGAATACCGCGTTCCCGCAGTTGCGGGACGATCTGCTGGAAGTATGGGTGCATGAAGGTGTCGTACATCGCGCGGCTCAGCATGGGACCGTGGTTATAGGACATGTCCTCCGCGAATGTCATGATGTCGGGGGTGATGATGTCGCACATCACTTCCAGCACGCGCTGCTGCCACTCCACCAGCGCCTGGTTCATCTCGTGCATCAGTTCCGGCTCGTCATAAAACGCCATCAGGTGATCTTCGATGCCGAACAGCGTGCGCGGGAACCAGAAGAACCCCTCGAACACCATCCAGACGATCACCTCGCCGCGCGCCTGACGCTGCGCCAGATAACGCGCCCATTCCAGGTCGAAGCTGGCCTCGGGGGCCGGGAACAGCCATTCCTTCAAAGCGGGCCAGCCATGCTCTTGCACGATGCCGGCGCCATGAGAGGCCGGCGCCGGCATGCCCGGCTTTCGCACCGAGGTGTACAGCGCTGCAAATGGGTCCAGCCCCAAGTCCTCCTGGATCTGCAGGAACGCAGGTATGGAAAATGGACGGTGGATGTCCAGCCCCTCCTGCTCCCATCGGATCAATGTCTGATCCCAGAACGGCGCCCATTCGATGATCGGCAGCCGGTCCACCGGCTCAAAGCGCATCACGCGCGCAAAGCGTTCGCGAACGGTCAGTGTGTCCGTCATTTCGTATCTCCCCAGAGTGATTCGCCATGGCTCCGGATCACCTGAGCGTACCAGTGTCCCGAGTCCTTGATTGTCCGGCGCTGTGTTTGATAGTCCACATGGATCAACCCAAACCGCCGTGTGTAAGCCAGCGCCCATTCGAAGTTGTCCATCAGGCTCCAATGGAAGTAGCCTTGTACCGGTGTGCCGTCCACAATCGCGCGATGCAGCGCCTGCAGATAGCTGCGTGTGTAGGCAATGCGCTGTAGATCGGCGACCCGACCGTTATCGACAAAGTCGAGATTGGCCATTCCATTTTCCAGAATCACGATGGGCAGACCGTACCGTTCATATAGAAACCTGGGCATCCAGTACAGGGCATCGGGCGTGATCGGCCAGTCCATATGGGTCAGCGGCATACCGTCTGGCCAGGGGATAATTTCGGGTTGGCCGTCCACGCCCTGCCGCACCAAAGAGGCCGTGTACAGGTTCATCCCGAAGAAGTCCATCGGCGTACTGATGATTTCCATGTCCTGATCCGAGATCTCGGGCATGGAAGCCGCGTGCAGCTGCAGTCCGTCGGCGGGATAGCGCCCCAGCACGGCAGGATCGGCCCACCAGCTGTAAGCCTCCAGATCCTCTCCTTGGATCCGGAACGCCACTGTGCGTGCGGCGTCAATGTCTTCCGGACGATCCGATGCAGGGATCACGTTGCGCCCGCACAGCGTCCAGCCGCAGTATTGAGGTCGGGGTGCATGGCCGCGGATGGCCTGAAGCGCTTTACCGTGCGCCAGCAGCATGTTGTGGCCGGCCTGTAACACCTGCTTCCAGGGGAGCTTCAAGCCTGGAGCGAAGCCGCCGGTGTGCAGTCCGGCGCCGATAAAGCACACCGGCTCGTTGATCGTTATCCAGTGCCGTACGCGATCGCCCAGGCGCCAAGCCATCCGGGCGGCGTAGTCGGCAAACCAATCAGCGATATCCGGGTGGTTCCACCCGCCCTGATCCTGAAGCGCCTGCGGCAAATCCCAATGAAACAGGGTTACCCAGGGATCGATGCCGGCATCGCAGAGCGCATCGGTCAGGCGGTCATAGTAGTCCATTCCTGCCGGGTTTTCGCGTGCGATCCCCGTGGGCATCACGCGTGGCCAGGATATGGAGAACCGGAATGCCTGAAGACCCAGTTGCTGCATCAGCGCAATGTCATCCGGCCATCGGTGATAGAAGTCGCAGGCCGTGTCGCCGTTCGACCCGCCCACTACGGCGCCCGGCTTGCGGCAAAACGTATCCCATACCGAAGGCATACGGCCGTCTGCGGTCGCACCGCCTTCTACCTGATACGCGGCTACCGCGGCGCCCCAGGTGAACCCGTCCGGGAAACGCATGGTCCAACACTCCATGTGTCTGTATTAGCTAAATACCAACATAACATACCATCGGCCGTGTCCGGTGTCCACGCATGCGCCGCTTTCCGACGATCCGGGACAGACTCCGTCAGCAGAGTGTCCAGTCAAACACGGTGAACAGCCCGTCGTTCTGTTTATGCAGCAGCGAGGTGTACACGGTTTGCGCGTCGCTCGGTGAGACGCGTGTCACGCAATCACCGGGTTGTATACGCCCTGTCTCCAGCCATTCCAACGCTGTACGCAGACCCGTCCAGACAGCATGCGGCTGGAAGTGACCTGGGAACGCAGGGACCTCCCATTCCCAGCCGCTGCGCACCACCGCATACTGGTGAAACACCAGATCCAGTAGCGCATGTACCGGCGTGTCGATGTGTTGACGCCACGGGACACCCACCAGCACGACCTCGCCCCGCGGACGGATCAAACGGCATGCGTCCAGCACGGCCTGCTCATGCCCAGAGCACTCCAGCACCAGCGCGGCGTGCCCGGCGATCTGCGGATCATGCACCGGAGGGGCTGGGTACACCGGCAGATCGCACAAAGTACGCAACCGTTCGCGTCGCGCACCTTCGGGTTCCACCAAGTGAACGTTATAGCCGCAGGCGGCGAAGAGCAGCGCGCCCAGATAGCCCACAGGACCGCCGCCCATGACCACCACCACGTCGCCCGGACGCGCTGTGGCGGTGATCAGCGTGGTCATACTGACACCCAGCAGGCGCGTCAGTACGGCGATCCACGGCGGCAGATTGTCAGATACCGCCAGCGACTCTTGTACGGTCACCTGCTGCCAACTGCGGTGCGGACCCATACAGAAGCGAAGTTGCCCTTTGGGCGCTTCGGTGACGGCCGGTCCGGTCTCCTCCACGCGGAATACTGCCGCATACCCCGGCCAGCAGGGTGTATTCGGCCCATCAAACGCCCACCCCAGTTCGGTTCCCGGGCTGATCAGCGAACAGACGGTGTGCCCGCGGATGTCGTGCGTTCCCAAGGGCGGTGGATCTGCAACGTTACATAGTTCCGCTTGGCCGCGGCTTGGTATGTACACCGCTTTCGAGTTCATAGCGAGATCCCTATGGCGCTGCCCACCGATCGGATGTGATCCGAGGCGGCGCTATACTCCGCCTCATCGGGCAGATGCTCCAGCATCAGCGGTATGTCGCCGTCCAGTGCGGTCAGTCCGCTCAGGAATGTGCGGTAATCCAGTCCGCCCAACCCTGGTCGCACTTCGTCCAGATGAACCGTCAGGTGCTCCCTCAGGGCGATGTCTTTCGCATGGCACGACCGTATGTGCGGCCCGAGCCGTTCGATGAAGTCACGGATCATCGCACCGTTCGTGAAGAAGCGTTGGGGACTGCTGACCAGGTTCACCGGGTCAAAGTGCACCGCAAACTGAGGCCTGTCTACCGCGGCGATCAACCGGAGGTAGCTGTCAGTCGAATCCGGGAACAGCCAGGGCATCGTCTCCAATGTGTAGAACGACCGGACGGGTTTCACCGCATCGATGATGCGACGCACCAACTCCACCACGCCGTCGAAACCGGCGTCTGACAGGTCGTCGGGATGCGGTCCATGCCAGCATGCGGTGTTGCGTGAACCGGCGATGTTCACACAGCAGCGCGCACCGATGGCGTCCGCCAGCGCCAGGCTATGCTGGCAGTGCGTAATGGCGGCTTCCGCGACCGCCGCATCGGCGCTAGCCGTGTTGCTCCAGGCGCCGACCTCCGCGATGACGATGTCATGCGTGTGTGCCGCCTGTGCATAGGCGTGGATCTCGGCATCGGACGCGTCCAACCCCACGGGGCAGAATGCGGCCCGATATCCGGCTGCCCGGACAGCCAGCGCCCAGGATTCCGGGCTTTCGGGAGTGCTGAACAGAGGTCCCCCCAGTCGTATCATCTGCGATCCCCTTTCCGCCGATCCATAGGCGTTGACTATGCTATACCACAATCACGCCGCCGGAACACGGTGTGGTCAGATCCGCGGGACGGGAACCGGCACTCGGAATCGTCGGCACGTCGTCGGGTATCCAATCATTGGTATCTGCGGTATGGGTGTCGGGCCGATATCGCATGAATTTACCAGTTCATAGCACCAAATTACCAGAACTTGCCGTTAGCTGAGGCTAGACTGAGGACAGACAGAGACCACAGCGCAACGACGCGGGGAGACCCCCAGGAGGACCATAGATGAACCGCGAGTACTATCTGCAGTTGGCAGAGTCCGGCCTTCGCATGCCGATAGGTACCGATCTCGTATTGCATGAGCAACCCGACCGGCTGGCAGTGCTGACCGATGGTCGCCGTCTGGGGCAGGTGCTTGAGCAGACCGCGCGCCGTTATCACACGCCACTGGCGTTCCCCCACATGGATTTGGAACTGGAGAAGCATCAGTTGCTGCACATGCTGGATGTGCCGTCGGATCAGTGGGCGAAGTTCCACTTCGACGTGATCAGCGACGAAGTTCTGGCTGCGGTGGATGCGCGACTGGGCGATCCGATGATCCCCGCGCTGCAGGCGCATGTCGACTCGGTGCGTTACATTACGGAAGAGACCGATCTGCTGCCGATGGGTATGGTGATCGGTCCGTTCTCACTGATGACCAAGCTGATCAGCGATCCGATCACACCGATCGCGTTGGCGGGTTCCGGCCTGACTGCGGAAGATGATGACGAAGTCGCTCTGGTGGAGCGCGCGCTCGAACTCAGTATGCGCATCATCTTGTTGAGCCTGCGTGCTCAGATCGACGCGGGAGCCCGTGCGATCTTTGTGGCGGAACCCGCAGCCAACAAGGTGTACCTGTCGCCGAAGCAGATTGAGGCCGGGGCGGACATCTTCGAACGCTACGTCATGCAACCCAATCTGCGGCTGACGCAGGAGATGGCGCAGCATCATGTGGACCTGATGTTCCACTGTTGCGGTGAGTTGACCGACCAGATGCTCGCACAGTTCTGCCGGTTGAACCCGGCGATCCTGAGCCTGGGCAGTTCCCGTGTGCTGTGGGAAGACGCCGCGATCGTACCCAAGGATATCGTGCTGTACGGCAACCTGCCGTCCAAGCGGTTCTACTCTGATGACCTGATCAGCGTTGCGGATGTGATGGAGCAAGGAGAACGGCTGGTAACACAGATGCGGCAGGCCGGGCATCCGTTCATTTTAGGCAGCGAGTGTGACATTTTGAGCGTGCCGGGCTGCCATGAAACGATTGCGCTGAAGGCTCAGGCACTGGCGATGCCTGCGGCGGATCGGGCCGCTGAAGGCGCGCCGGAAGCCGTCGCCACCGTCTGACACAGACGCTCATCTACCGACAGGCCGTCCGCTCGCTCAGAACGGACGGCCTGCTGCTTGGGTTGCCGCTCCGCTTTAGGCGTATGCCGGCTCCGCTTGAACCGATCGGATCAACCGGTCAGCCGCCAGCAGTTGCTCAGGCGCGCCCTCCACGCCGATCCAACTGCATCCCTCAGCACCCAGAACGCCTCCAGCGGCTACCAGCGAGGCGCGCACACCGCACAATGTCTCCAAGGCGTCCAGTTCCGTAAAGGCCCGTCCCGGCAATACCATCAGTCGAGGGCCCTGAGATCCGGGAACATTTGTGCGGCTCGCCAGTTCCGCCAGGTCGCCGGATACGCGCTTTTCCACTCCGACCGGGCAGAGCAGCTGCACGCGGCGCCCGGATACTAGCGGTACGGTGGCGCCGGCTGTCCCCGAACGATGGTCGCCTATCAACACCGCCGCCCGTCGTCGGTCCAAGTCTAATGCGTTGGCGCCCTTGAGCACCAGGTCGCCCTCCTGCAGGGTGTCGGCTACATCAAAGATGGTGGCGTCGGTGCGCCACACTCCCCGGTGGATCACGACGTCGCGTGCCGGACCGCCGGACGCGGCGTGAGCCCCGGGCGGGATCGTCATACCTCGAGTGAACACCGGCGGAAGCCCGGTCTCGCCGTCACCCCAGGCGTCCCGTAGCGCTTCGACCACGTACCGGTTGGTGGTGCCGGCGATGATCACCAGCGTATGGGTGCGGGCGGCCTCTTGAACCGTCGGGTCTGCGGCTACACCCAGGCCGATCAAGCGCTTGCCGGCCGCGACTGTTATGACGTAAATGCGCATTCTGTGCTCCTGAAGGTATTTCCTGACGGCATGCCGTAGAAGAGAACCGGCGAGGCCGGCGGTACTGCGGCATCCGGATGCACTGTACCCGATGCGGCGAGTTCACCCGGCCGAGGCCACAAATACGTGTCCGCGATGTCGCGGACGTTCGTTTCGGAGGACCGGTATGCGTTTCGTGTGGCTCTGGGCGTTCTCTCTCTTATCCGTTGCGGGCTGGTCGGCGCCGCAGGTGATGCTGCAAGATATGGGCTTATCCATGCTCAACCAACAGTGGGGGTCACCGCAACGCAACCGATCTGCAGAGGGCAATCCATTGCGTGTCGCCGGGGTGGAGTATCCGCTGGGGCTGGGAACGCATGCGGAAAGCACCTTTACCATACGACTGGACGGTATGGCGGATCGGTTTTCGGCCGAGTGCGGCGTGGATGACGAAACCTGCGCCAACGGGAGCGTGCGCTTTGAGGTCTACGGCGATGGCCGTCTGCTGGCCCAGACTCCGGTTGTGCACCGAGGACAGCCTGCAGTGTCCCTGTCAGCGAACCTGAAGGGAATACGTGTGGCGGAGTTCGTCGTGTCGGATGGCGGTAACGGGATTGACTGCGATCACGCCAACTGGTTAAACCCGGTGATCACCATGTTGGAGGTCCGCGAGGGGCTTCCCGTGGCGATCAACACCATCGAACAGGCGCCGGTCCATATCGCGCGACGGTATGCCGGTCCCGCTCCCCGTATCATGGGAGCAGCTGTCTGGGGGGCGACGCCAGGCAGACCGGTGCTGTATCGGATCCCTGTCGTGGGCGAACGCCCGTTCACATGGCGTGTGACGGGCCTGCCCGAGGGTCTGGCATTCGACCCGACTCTGGGTGCGCTTACCGGACGTGTGATGCAAGCCGGACGCTGGACGATACAGATTACCGCACGCAATCGGCACGGCGCCCATACGCGGTCGTTGACACTGGTGGTTGAGCCGGGTGCTCTGTGCCAGACGCCGCCCATGGGCTGGAACTCCTGGAATGTCTGGGCAGGAGCCATCTCTGCGGATAAAGTGATCGCCGCAGCGGATGCGATGGTGCGCACCGGCCTGGCCGACTATGGCTATCGATACGTCAATGTGGATGACTGCTGGCAGGCGAGCCGCGGCGCCGAGGGCGAACTGGACGGTAATGAGCGGTTTGGATCGATGAAGGCGTTGGGCGATGCGATCCATGCCCGCGGGCTTTTGTACGGAGTCTACTCGTCGCCGGGGCCGAGGACCTGTGCCGGTTATGAAGGCAGTTGGCAGTATGAACGTGCTGATGCTGAGCGCTGGGCGTCTTGGGGAGTGGACTATATTAAATACGACTGGTGTTCATATGGAGAGGTGGCCACGGGAGAGGGACAACAGCGCCTGGAGTTGCCCTATCAGCGCCTGTCGTATGCGCTGGCTCGACAACCGCGCGACATCGTGCACAGCCTGTGCCAGTATGGCATGGGTGACGTCTGGAAGTGGGGTCGCTCTGTGGGAGGAAACCTGTGGCGGACAACCGGAGACATCACCGACTCATGGGGAAGTCTCAGCTCCATCGGTTTCAAACAGCCGGATATCGCTGAATGGGGACAACCGGGCAGCTGGAACGATCCGGACATGCTGATTGTGGGCAAAGTGGGTTGGGGACCATCGGTGCGACCCACCCGGCTGACACGCGCGGAACAGGTGACCCATATCACCATGTGGGCCATGCTGGCCGCTCCATTGCTGATCGGCTGTGACATGGACCAACTGGATGACTGGACACTGGATCTGCTATGTAACCAAACCGTGCTGGCGGTGAACCAGGACGCACTGGGGCGCCCGTGCCGTCGGGTGTCTGGAGACCGTAACCAAGAGGTCTGGGTGCGACAGCTGGCGGACGGCAGCATCGCGGTGGCGTTATACAACAAGGACAGAAACCCGCGTCGGGTGACTGTTCGCGCCAGCCAACTGGGGTTGACCGGAAGCTATCACGTGTTTGACGCCTGGCGGCAGCGGAACCTGGGGGTGCGCAGCGCGATGTACGGCGAACGGGTGCCGGCGCATGGCGCGGTTCTATGGATACTGACGCCCGAGGCCCGGTGACGCCCGGCGGGCGATCGGCTGCAGAGAAGGAGTATACGCGACCATGACCGCTCAGACTCAACGAGCACAGGGGCTGTTCCTGGCCGACGGTAAACCCACGGTGGGGGTGTACTTCTTCACCCATTGGTGGGAGCCTTGGCGCAGTTCGGACCAGCGGATACTGGATGACCTGAACCGGCTGAAGCGCATGGGCTTCAACACCATCTACCTGGACAGCCAATGGTCGCAGATGATTGACGGAGACTGGAAACTGCTGGATCGGGGCCACCGGTTGGCCCGGCAGGCAGGGATGCAGATACTGCCCTGGCTCAGCGCCAAAGTCTGGCTGGACATCGGCGACAGCCAACACCGCCGTGACTTGACGCAGCGCATGTATGGCGTGGAGTTGACTCCGGGAGTCGGTCCGGATGGGACGATTACCCGTACGAAACCATATGATCCGGCACTGATTCACGCGGGCGTTCAGTACTGCCTGCAGTATCTTGACCGGTACCTCAACACCGGCGCACTGATGCGCGTGATGTGGAATGGGAAGCCGTGCCCGGTGGTGGCGCCCACGGTGGAACTGGAGTGGGCGGGCAGCTGTGATCCTGCGACGCAGCAGCTGTTTCGCCTGTGGCTGCGGGCACGGTATGGCGGCATCGCCGTGTTGAACCGCGCGTGGCGCACGCGCCTGAGCGGCTTCGAACAGATCAGTCTGTGCGACCCGCATCTGTTCGACCTGCAGGCGCATTGCGAAGGCAAAGCGCGCTATCCGCATGCCGTGGAGGACCACGTGGAGTTTCGATCCCAGGTGACCGACACCTGCCTCGCGGAGATCAGCCGTCAACTGAAGCTCCGGTATCCGGATCTGGTCATTGCGACCGAGTTGCCTTACCAGTTCGCGTCGGTCCATCCCCATGCGATCGGGTACCGTGTGGTGAACGGCGCCAATCCGTCATCCGCAGATCATGCCGATGTCCTGATGCTGCGCGCGACCGACACGCTGACACCGGCGGAGGAGCGTGCGTTGCGCGATCATCGACGGCGTACGGGCCAGCGCATCATTCTTACGTACCGTACCTATCGGCAATGGGGCGAGCAGTTGCGGAACGGCAGCCGCAGCCAGGCCGACATGGACAGGATGCTGACGGATCAAGCCTTGCGGCTGGCCGACGGGTTCGGGTTTTACAGCTGGAATGAGATGGTCGATACACATGTGGTGGCCGATCCAGACCCGCCGCACAATCCGGATGTCCGTGTGGGAGAGAGGGAGTCTGAAGCGCTGATCACGTCACTCGGAGCGATGGCTCAGCGACTTCACGCCCGTCGCGGCGTGTACCGTTGAGCCTGACGCCTGTGCGGCCGGTTGAGAGATACCGGCCGTTGGCGTCCGGAGTTTCGCTCACGGTACAATGAGCCGAGCGCCTCTGCGCGCACAGCGAGGTCAGAAACCGGTGTCCGATTCCATCCACGCGTCGCCTTCCTCACTCAGCGTCATCGTACCCGCATATAACGAGCAGGACCGGCTGGCCGGCACGCTGCCCGACATCTACCAGTATTACAACGAACGTTGCACCGAGTGGGAGCTGCTTGTTGTGGACGATGGATCTACCGACGCCACCGCCTCGCTGGTGGCCGAGTTTGCGGAGACCCACCCCGCAGTGCGCCTGATCTCCTACGGGCCTAACCGTGGGAAGGGGCATGCGGTGCGTACCGGCATGCTGGCGGCGCAGTATGATGTGGTGCTGTTCATGGATGCCGATCTGGCGACGCCGCTGGAAGAGACCTGGCCCCTGCTGGAGGCGATCCGCGCAGGTGCCGACATGGCGATCGGATCACGCGCTTGTCACGGCGCGGTGCTGGAGGTTCGCCAGCCATGGTACCGGGAACTGGCTGGCCGGAGTTTTAACCTGGTCGTTCAGCTGTTGGCTGCGCCGGGTATCCATGACACTCAGTGTGGGTTCAAAATGCTAACCGCGACAGCGGTACAGCAGGTGTTTATCCCCTGTCGGGAAGACGGGTTTTCGTTCGATATCGAAGCTATCCACGTGGCGCGCCGCCTCGGTCTCACCATCCGGGAACTGCCGGTCCACTGGCGGCATGTCGAGGGATCCCGAGTCTCGCTCCTGCGCGATGGTCTGCGGATGCTGCGGGATATCCCGCGTATTGTCCGGCGCCATCGGGCGCTGCGCACACTGGCCCATGAATCCGGCTGAATATGAACGCATGTATGCACTGGAGGACCACTACTGGTGGTTCGTCAGCCGTCGCGCCCTGATCATCGACCGTCTCCAGAAGGCCGCTCTGCCCCAGCATTCGGTCATTCTGGATGTCGGGTGCGGCACCGGAGCCAACGCCATGGCGCTGCAGACGTTGGGTCGGGTGATCGGCGCGGACATCTCATCCATTGCGCTCCAACTCAGCCGCCGCCGGGGTCTGTCGCATCTGCTTCAGTGTCCAGCGCAGCAACTGCCGTTGCGTGCTGAGCGCGTGGATGTCGTCGTTGCGACCGACCTGCTGGAGCATCTGCCTGATGACGGCGCCGCTTTACGGGAGTTTCACCGGGTTTTACGTCCCGGCGGTGTGGCGGTGATCACCGTTCCCGCATTTCGGATGCTATGGGGACGTCACGATGTGGCGTTAATGCACCACCGCCGATACCGACTGCAGGAGTTGCACGAACGGGCCGTATCGGCCGGTTTCCGGGTTGAGTGGAGCAGTTACGTGGTGGCTTTGTTGTTCCCGGCGGCCGCGCTGGCGCGGTTGTGCGCCCGCAGGTTGCTGGATGGGCACGCTCCCGTGGCCCAGATACCTCGGATCCCGCGATGGATGAACCGCATGCTGATTGGTATTCAACGGCTGGAGACCGTATGGCTGCATCGTGTGCGTCTGCCGTTTGGCGTCAGCGTGGTGATGGTGTTGCGCCGATGATCATGCCGGTTGGAGTGAGCTTGGCAGGACTGGCGGTGGCGTGGTCGGTGCTGGTGGAACCGCGCTGGCTGCAGCGCGTCGATCTGACGCTTCGCCATTCGGCGCTGCCCGCTGAGATGGATGGCTTGCGCATCCTGCATATCACCGACACACACACCACGCGCATCGGCCAGTTGGAACGACGGTTGCTGGCGCTGGCGGGTGACTGGGAACATGATCTGCTGTTATTGACGGGCGACCTGACCAATCCGCCAAAGGGTCTGGATGCGGTCACAGCCTTACTGAGCCGCATGGCGCCTCGGATCGGCGGCTTCGCCTGCCCTGGCAACGCAGAGCACAAAGACGCCTCAAGCTTGGACCAGACCGCCGCTGCACTGCAGACACTGGGCATTCAGATGCTGACCAATGCCCATGCCACGGCTGGAGACGCGCTGTATGTCGCCGGTGTGGATGATCCCAAGGATCAGCGGGATCAGCTGGAGCGCGTCATGCCTCCGGAGGGCGGCGCGTTCCGGATCCTGCTGGCTCACTCGCCCGACATCCTGCAGCGCGCAGGCACCGAGGCTTTTCATCTGATACTCAGCGGGCACACGCATGGAGGTCAGGTGCGGTTTCCAATTATCGGCGCACCCGTGAACCATACCCGTATCGGCAGATCCGTAGCCTCCGGGTTGCTGGACGCCGCGGCGCTGACCCGCATCACCGGACGGACGCATCGGCATACGCTGCACTACATCAGCCGCGGAGTAGGCACCGTGGGACGGGGCCCCATCTGGCTGCGGTTCAATTGCCGTCCGGAGGTCACCTGCATCACGCTAAGGCGGGACACACCGAATCAGGAGACGACGCCATGATGGATCGGTTTTTCGGGGTTGTCTGTCCGTGGGAAGGCGTGCAGACGCTGGGGGTAACGACCATCCGCTGCGGCGGCGGCGCGACGCAACTGGGTGACTGGCCGGGCATACAGCCGCAACGCGGTGCATGGCGCTGGCAGCCTGCCGACGAGGAGATGGACCTCTATCAGCGGTTGTCCATCGACCCGTTGCCGATCCTCTCTTACAGCCCGCTCTGGGCCACATCCGTGCCGGGCGTACACAATGCCCCTCCAGCCGAGCCGCTCGACTACGCGCGGTTCGCCGAGGCGTTCGTGTCACGCTACCGCGGACGCGTGAAGCAGGTAGAGCTGTGGAACGAGCAGAACGATGACGCATTCTGCCGTGGATCACTGACGCAATATGTGGATCTGCTGTGCGCCGGATCGGCCGGTGCGCGGCGTGCGGATCCCTCTATCAAAGTGGTTTATGGCGGAACGGCCGGAGTGGCGCTTCGGTACATCGATGAGACATACGCATATGGCATACAGGATGCGTTCGACATCATGTCCGTGCATCCTTATCAATGGGCAGAGCGGTTTCAGGATCAGTGGTTCGTCGACCAAATTGCGGGACTGCGTCGGCTGATGAACCGGTATGGAGATGCACACAAACCGATCTGGCTCACCGAACTGGGCTGGTCCACAGGGGATGCGTCTATCACCGAAGCCGTGCAGGCGCGGCTGCTCACCCAGTGTCTGGTTACCGCACGGACGCTGCAGCCGCTGGGCGTAACGCGCGCCTATTGGTTTTCAATCAAGGACTGGGGCGGCCCCGGATATGGGCTGCTGCGCGTCGATGGCTCACGGAAGCCTGCCTGGCATGCTTATCGCGTGCTGATCCGCTGGCTGGCGGACAGCCGGTACATGGGTCGGGTGCATACTTCGCCGGAGGTGCGTTGTCACCTGTTCGAGCGGCCCAGCGGCGCATCGGTGGCTGTCCTCTGGGCCGACGAACCCGTGGAGCTTACTTTGACGGCTCAGCCCGAAGCCATATGGGATTATATGGGGAGACGGATCACAGGGTGGCGTCCATTGGACGATCGCCAGATCCGCGTGACGGCCGTTGCTGATCCGGTGTTTATTCCCGGGGTTCGGGATGTCATCATGAGTTCGCCAGGCAGGGTTTGGAGGGCGAACGGCCCAATGCGCACCGCTCGTCGGCTGCCGACATGGATATCGATCCCGGCGCCCACCCATACACAGCGTCTCAACATCAACCGCTGTCTGGACACAGCGGCTTTGAGGCTGGTGATACGCAGTCTTGTCCCCATTCCTCGTGCCAGGCTGCGTGCCGTGCTGCCGGGATACCGCGGAGCTTGGCATGCCGTGAGCATCCCCGACGCCTCGCCGGTGACTCTGGACTATCCGGTTCAGGTTCCACCTTCGGTCCAGTCGGGTGTGGTTACCGGATATGTTGAACTCTGTGCCGGTCGGGATGCCGTTCGCACGCAGTTCCCGATACGCATCTCCGACGGCGAAGTGATCGAGTTCACCGGCAACAGCCCGTTGGAGATCTCTTACCTGTACCGCAACGAGCACAGCGGCGGCGCTCCCTCGGTGCGCTTCAACGGCGTATGGGTATACCGTTTTGACTTAGGTCGCGCCCGGACGGCCTCTTTGCGCCTGAACGTCGGAGCGCATCAAGCGGGCCCATGGCGCGTCTCGGCTTCGGCAGATGACACCGATTATGCGACGGTGCTGTCGGGCCGCAGCGAACGCGCCTGGCATACCGCGGACATGAGCCGCTGGGCCGGGGGGACACTCTATCTGCGCTTTGACGGAGACGATCAGCAACTGGAGGAACTGATTCTGACATGGCGTTGATGGCTGGCGTTTATCCGTAACGGTGATCCCAGTCATTCTACGGGATACCTGTTA
>CAZHSN010000056.1:0-21505 GCA_964535125.1 uncultured bacterium | reverse complement strand
CGATCAACGGTTTACGGTTCATGCGCCCCTTACAGGCGCGCTGCACCGCGAGCCGGATACGTTCCCGCGTGGCGGCTGTGTCGGCGGCCGAGTCTATCGGCTCATCCGCTGATGAGCGCATCGCCCTGATCGCCACTTCCAGCAGTTCGTCGGCGAACTCAGCGCGCTCTTCGCTGTCCAGCGCGATGCCGCTGATCGCAAGGCTGGGCTCCGAAACGGGCTCGCCGGTCTCCGCGTCGCACGCCAGCGCGACCGTAACGATGCCGTCGGTCGCCAGCGCTTTGCGCTCTTTAAGCACGTGCGTGGAGATATCCCAATTGCCGCCGCAATCAATCAGGATGCGTCCGGCGGTCACCCGGTCGGATATCGCGCCCTCATCGATGTTCAGCGACAGCACGTCGCCGTTCTGCAGCAGGTGGATCGTGTCGGCCTTATGTCCCATCTCCTGCGCCAGTTGCTTGTACTGCACCATCATCCGGGGTTCGCCATGCAGCGGCACACAATGCACGGGACGCACCAGCGCCAACAGCATCTTCAGCTCTTCACGGCAGGCGTGCCCGGAAGTGTGAACCGGATGCAGCGGCGGATACACAACGCGGGCGCCGCGCTGAACCAGCCGGTTGACGGTCCGCCAGACCAGACTCTCGTTGCCGGGTATCGGTTTCGCCGAGATGATCACCGTGTCACCCTTTTGAATCTGCAGCGCACGGTATTCATCTTTCGAGATACGGGACAACGCCGCCAGCGGTTCGCCCTGCGATCCGGTGGTCAGCACGGTCACTTGATCGGGGTCATAGCGATCGATGGTATCGGCAGCGATCAGGGTGTCCGGCGGCACATCGACATATCCCAATTGTATCGCCATATCCATGTTGCGTTTCATGGAGCGTCCCATCACAGCCAGTTTCCGTTCGTACAGGTGGCACAGCTTCAACACCTGCTGCATGCGGTGTATGTTGCTGGCGAACATGGCGATGATGATACGCCCGGTCGCTTCGGCAAACAGATCCTCGATAGCCCGTGCGACATCCCGCTCGGAAGGGGCGAAACCGGGGTTTTCCGCGTTGGTCGAGTCCGACACCAGCGCCAGCACTCCCGCATCGCCCAAGCGTGCGAACTCGGCCGCGTCAAACCGCCAGTCATCCACGGGTGTGTGATCGATCTTGTAGTCGCTGGCGTAGATGATCCGGCCGGCGGGTGTTTCGATGCAGAGCGCGACGGTTTCCGGAATGCTGTGGTTCACGCTGATCGGCTGTACGGTAAAGGGACCCAGCGTCACGCGGTCACCAGCGGTGTACTCCTTCAGCAGCTCCGTGTCGATCCCCGAGTGCTCGCTGATCTTGGCGCGCACCAGTCCCATTGTCAGACGCGTGCCGTATACCGGGACCGGAATATCGCGCAGCACATACGGCAACGCACCGATATGGTCCTCGTGTCCATGAGTCAGACAGATTCCCAAAATCCGGTCGCGGTTCTCCTGCAGGAAGGTGATGTCGGGAATGACCACATCAATGCCGTACAGATCGTCATACGGAAACGCCAGCCCGCAGTCGATCAGCATCATCTCCTGGTCGTACCGCAGCACGACCAGGTTCTTACCGATCTCTGATGCCCCTCCCAGGGGGATGATGTCTACATTAGGTTGCAGAATGTGCCTGCCTTTCCGGGTGGTTTCGCCCGCTTAGAGCCAGCCCTGCTGGATCATGCCCTCGGCAATCTGGACTCCGTTGAGCGCCGCCCCCTTAAGCAGTTGGTCACCGCTGACGAACAGGTCAAGCGCGCGTGGATTGGAGACGTCTTCACGGATACGTCCCACCAGGACCTCTTCGCCTCCGGATGCCTCCAACGGCATCGGGAAGTGGTTGCTCTGCCGGTCGTCTTGCAGTCGGACTCCCGGGAACTCCGCCAATATCCGCCGCGCCTCATCGACAGACGGCCTGGCGTCGGCGAACTCTATATTGATCGCTTCCGAATGGGCGCGCAACACCGGTACGCGCACACAGGTCGCAGTAACAGCGATATCGGGTGCGTGCAGGATTTTTCGGGTCTCCAAGATCATTTTCCATTCTTCTTCGTTGTACCCGTGTTCATTCACCTTCGAGTTATGGCTAAACAGGTTGAACGCGATCTGATGGGGGAACACCTTGGGCTCCACGGGACGCCCGGCCAAAAAGTCGTGCGCCTGCTGTTCGAGTTCCGCCATCGCGAGCGCTCCAGCGCCGCTGGCAGATTGATACGTGCTCACCACCACCCGCTTGACCGGATACCGGCGGGCCAGAGGCGCTACCGCCATCAGCATAATGATGGTGGAGCAGTTCGGATTGGCGATGATCCCGTTGTGACTGCGGGCGTCTTCCAGATTGATCTCGGGGACCACCAGCGGCACCGTCGGATCCATGCGGAAAGCGGATGAGTTGTCAATCACCACGCAGCCGCGCTTCGCCGCTTCGGGAGCCAGCGCGCGGCTCTGCGAACCACCCGCTGAGAAGAAGGCGATGTCGATCCCGTCGAACGACTCGGGCTTTAACACCTGAACGGTGTGCGGTACGCCGGCAAACGGCAGCGTCTTTCCCTCTGATCGTGGACTGGCGAGCATCACCAACTCAGATACCGGGAACTGATGGTTCTCGAGTACGCTCATGAACTCTTTCCCGACGGCCCCGGTGGCCCCTGCGACGGCGATGCGATATTGCTTACTCATGATGACTTGACCTCTCGGCGATGTACACTGGAATCCAGTATAGTTTATCCTAAGGGCGATGCGGTAACCGGCCAAAGCCGGCATGCCGGCCATCATAGGGTATCACAGCATCTCAACGGATGCGACCCGGAGGGACAGATGGATCCACTGCAGGGTTGGGTATACACCGTAACGGGTCGCGTATCGGCCGCGTCCGGCGGGATATGGCTGCCTCACGAGCATGTGCTGGTGGACTTCGGAGGCGCCGCTACAGCCGGACCCCATCGGTACCGTGCGGATGCCGTGGTTGCCGCCGTTCTGCCGTTTCTGCAGCAGGCCTACGCCCTGGGCATACGCTGGTTGACGGAGTGCTCACCGGAATGGCTGGGGCGAGATGTGCGGGTGTTGCATCGCCTGGCGCGCCTTACCGGTATGCGGCTGATCGCCCCAACCGGCTGGTATGGCGCCGCAGAGGACCGGTTCCTGCCTGCCAGCATCGCCTCGGAGACACCGGATTCGCTGTCTCGTCGTTGGATCACCGAATGGCGCCAGGGAATTGACGGCACATCGATCCGTCCAGGCTTCATCAAGATAGGGGTTGACCCGGGGATGCCCGCGCCAGATCCCATGCTGGTACAGGCCGCCGCCCGCACGCACCTGACCACTGGGTTAACCATCGCTTCCCATACCACGTCAGGCAAGGATGCGTTGCGCCAATTGGATATGCTTCAACAGGCAGGCGTATCCGGTGATGCCTTCATCTGGGTGCACGCGCATGCGGAAGCGGACCGATCGCTCCATCGGGAAGCGGCCCGCAGGGGAGCGTGGCTGGAATATGATGGACTCAGCCCTGACAGCCTGGAGCAGCATATCGATCTGATTCAGTGGGCACAGGCGCATGATATGGGAGGACAGATACTGGTGTCCCACGACGCCGGATGGTACCAAGCCGACCTGCCAGACGGCGGGACATTCCGGGCGTATGACACGCTGTCCACGCAGTTGATCCCGGCGTTGAAACGGGTCGGATGGAACGATGTTCAACTGGCGTCTTTGTTGGAACGCCAACCCGCACGGGCGTTTACGTGCCGTGTACGCTCCAGCAACCGCCGTGGCTGATACGGGATCAGAGCAGACGCCTCCGGCCATTTCCGAGCAAAATCTGAAGCGGCGGGTGCTGCTTCTGTTGTTGACGGAGTGGCTGTGGGGTATGGGCACCTATTTTGTGCTGCCGTCCACAACCATCCCCTCTGTACTCAAGTCGTTGGGAGCATCGGCTCAGGTGGTCGGGATGATGGCCACGCTGATGGTCGCCATTCCACTGCTGTTCCAGCTGCCGGCACGCCGTATCTTGCGCCGTTGCGGCGGTGGGAAACGGGGACTGATCGGTCTTCACGCCGGTTACCTGCTGGCGTACCCCTGCCTTGCGCTCTTGTACTGGTCCACCCATTGCACCCATCCCGAGGCGACGCTGGTCGGGGTTATCGCCCTGCTGGCCGTTTCTCAGTCATTTCTGGGAATTGTGACTCCGTTATGGATCGACATGATCGGCATGGTGATACCCTCGCGTCTGCGAGGCCGGTACTTCGGTGTGTCCAGCGCCTGCTTCGCTATCGGCGGGGTACTGGGTGCGCTGACGCTGAGCCTGCTGTCCAAAGAGATGGGCCGTCTGGTGTTTCCCGCGGCGTTCGGAATGGCCGGTGTACTGTTCGCACTGTCCATGACAGCCTTCGCGTGTGTTCCGATCCCTCATGCCGCGTTTCATCCCGACCAGACCATCGCGCGGCTGGGCTCGCAGGTACGGCAGGCGGCGCGCTTGTGTCATCCCCGGCTGCCGATGGGCAGACTGCTATTGAGCGCCTGCTTCCAGATGAGCAGCGCCGCCATGGTGCCGTTTCTGGTGGTGTATGCCACCAGCAAGGATGGGTTGCATATGCCGGCCGCCATCTTCGGCCGGATCACGGTGTATGAGGCGGTCGGCGGCGCATTGCTCTCACTGTTAGCCGGATGGCTGATGGACCGTGTGGGACCGCGCATCCCCTGGGTGTTCGTGACACTGGTGATGCCCGTGGTGGTGCTGCTCTATCCTTACGCACATACAGCGCATCTGCTGTTTCTCTGTTCCTTTCTGGTGGGGATGCTGATCGGCCATTGGGCGGTGTTCATGCCGGCGCTGCTGCTGTTGACGCCGCCCGGTGATCGTAGTATTACGATTGCTTTGGTGAATCTGGTGTTGTTCATACCGGCCAGCCTGTCGCCTCTGGTCCTCGGCTGGATCATTGACCATCACGGGTATCCGCTGGCTTTCCGTATGTGCCAGGTTGCCGGACTGCTGGCGGTACTGTCCGGCCTCGGCGTTACGATGCATGCAAAACGAGTGGAGGAGCACGCGGTGCATGGCTGAGATTGTGCTGTTCGAGGATCACTTCCGATATGATCCCCGAAATGCCCGGGCGTTATACCGGTGTGCTGGAGACATCGCATGGCGTCCTGGAGCGTGCCAGTTGTCCGGTACGGCATTGTTGGCATATGCCGCACAGCTGAAGCGTTGCCGATGGTCTGTTCAACTCAATGTGGATCGCGGAGCGGTGGCACTGGCGCCAGCGTGGAAAGATCACGGACGAACACTTGCACCAACGATTTACCCCGGCGGCGTGGCCGTCAGCCCGGACGGCATCCACACGCGCTGGATCCACCGATGTGACATGCGCCGAATACGTCATCTCACGGTTGACTGGAGTGACATGTCGGACCACATCCGTGTAGGCGTGGATGGCTGTTACAGCCGGTTCCGAACGTCCACCCCGCCATCTGGAGGGTTCTCGGCGAGGGGTATGTCACCGGATACCCGGGTGACTCTCTCTCACACGCGCCTTGTCTGGCAGGACGCACGCCGCGTGGTACTGCTTCATGGGGACCGCAGTATCACAGACCGGGACGGATTGGTCTTAGATAGGTTGCCGCCCCCCAAATGGCCGCTGGGCATCACATGTCACAGTATCAGCTGTGTAGATCTGGCGTCCGAGCGCGCGCTTGTGCTTATGGGGGACAACAACCTGCGCAGCGAAGATCCAACCTCATGGAAGGGATGGGCCGTGTTGTGTTACCGCACCGGTGAGATAGAGGTGCTGTCCACGGGACCGGACTGGAACGGATGTCGTCCGATGCAGGGAGGAGGAGGGATGAGCGGCGAGGCTATGCTTCAGTCATGGAACTGTCCCGGCTCGCTCAGTATCGTGGATTGGAGCGGGCTGATGCCGTCAGTGCGGGCATGGAAACATGGAGTCGGCCGCATGGGCGGTGTGATGCGAGGGTATCACGATCCGTGTCTGTCGTTGGATGGCGCGGTGGCCCGCTGGCTGGAGATCGATCAACGGTGGCTGGGGTACAACATCATCGCCAGCCGACGCCGCCCGCATGACATGATCCGTTGCGACATGACTCCGGAAGGCTGTCAGGGGTTAAGCCAGACCGGTCCAGCGGGGCTGCCGACACAGATGGCGGTGCGAGATGCCGACCGAGCGATGATCGAATACTGGGCGTACCGGTCGCACGGTCAACACGCGTGTCTGGCAGGCATCAACCTGTGGACCGGCGCGATCGATTGGGTCGGAGCCAGATCCGACCTGCCGGCTGCTCCTCATTGGGAGGCATACGCCAACGTCATCCCGGATCTGCAGACCCCCGGCGAGGGGTTCGCCTGCCGGTTCCGGTTCGCATCAGGACAGCCCCCAGTACCGCTGGGATGGCGCCGGATCAGGCGCGGACGCGACCAATTGATCCCTATGAGTGAACTGCGCGGCGGGGAACACATGCCGCCCATTCAGGTGCTGCTGTAAAATGGTATGCGGCTGCCGGGACGCACCGGTGGTGATCAGGAGAACAGACATGATTCCGATAGATGAACAGCTCGCGGTCCTATTACGAGGCGTCGCTTCCGTAGTGCCTGAAGAAGGACTGCGTGAGAAACTGGAACGCAGCGCCAAAGACGGGAAACCGTTGCGCGTAAAACTGGGACTGGATCCCACCGCACCGGACATTCACCTGGGATTCGCTGTGGTGCTGCGAAAACTGCGTCAGTTTCAGGACATGGGACATCTGGCCTGTCTGATCATCGGTGATTTCACGGCGATGATCGGCGACCCCAGCGGGAAGAGCAAGACGCGTCCCCAGTTGAGCCGGGAACAGGTGCGTCAGAACGCCGCCACCTATGAGAAGCAGCTGTACCGCATATTGGATAAAGACCGCACCGAAGTGCAGTTTAACGGCGACTGGCTGCACGCTATGGGCTTTGCCGATGTTATCCGGCTGGCCGCCAAGGCGACTGTAGCGCGGGTGCTGGAACGCGATGATTTCACCAAGCGTCTCGCGAACAACCAGCCTCTGGGCATGCACGAGATCCTGTATCCGCTGTGCCAAGGGTATGACTCTGTGGCGATACGTTCGGATATCGAGATGGGCGGCACCGATCAGCTGTTCAACAACCTGATGGGCCGGGACCTGCAGCGGGAATACGGGCAGGATCCTCAGGTTGTGCTCGCCATGCCATTACTTCCGGGTCTGGATGGCGTAGACAAGATGAGCAAGTCGCTGGGGAACTACATCGGGATTGATGAACTGCCGCGTGATCAATACGGCAAGGTGATGTCGATACCGGACACGATGCTGGGAACATACTTCGAGCTCTGTACCGATGTTCCGATGACGGAAGTCAACGCGTTGATTGCCGGGATCAGCGACGGATCCGCCCACCCGATGGACGTCAAGCGTCGCCTGGCCCGTGAAATTGTGACCATCTACCACGGCAAGGAGGCCGCCATCGAGGCCGAAGCCCATTTCAACCGCGTGTTTTCGCAGCATGAGCTTCCTGCGGACATTCCGGAGCGGTCCATTGATCCTGATTGGTTGCGCAACGGCATGATCTGGGTGCCCAGGCTATTGACCGGTCTGGAGATGGTGGCGTCCAATGGGGAGGCGCGCCGCATGGTGCAGCAGGGGGCGGTCT
This sequence comes from uncultured bacterium, assembly GCA_964535125.1. Taxonomy (GTDB): domain Bacteria; phylum Armatimonadota; class HRBIN16; order HRBIN16; family HRBIN16; genus CAZHSN01. The sequence goes on along the minus strand of CAZHSN010000056.1, from coordinate 13,820 downwards.
CATTGGACGGGACCAAACTGACTGATCCCGCAGCGGAACTGAGTGCAGAGGCGTTGCGCGGCAAGGTGCTGCGGGTGGGCAAGCTTCGGTTCGTTCGTATCGTGTAGCCGTTACGGCAGGGGTTGTAGAGACCAGCCCCTGCCGGGTTTATTCGCCCCGTTCGATGGCGTCAGCGCGTTTCCGCGCGGCATGGACGGCGGTCATGATGAGACCGTGCAATCCGGCGGCCTCAAGCTCGTATAGCGCCTCGATGGTTGTTCCGGCCGGAGTGCAGACACGCTCTTTCCAGAGTGCGATGTGATCATCAGAACTGAGAGCCAGTTGGGCGGCCCCAAGCACGGTATGAGTGGCCAACTGCAACGCCGTCTGACGGGGTAAACCTTCCCGAACTCCCGCATCGGCCAGGGCCTCAACTAACAACAGAACGTAGGCCGGCCCGCTGCCGCTCAAAGCGGTCACTGCGTTCATCAAGCGCTCTTCCACACGCACCACCAGCCCACCCGCCGAGAGCATCTCCTCCACCAAAGCGGCGTGTTCGTTGGTGGCGGCAACCCCCATAGCGTAGGCAGATGCGCCGTAGCCGATGCTTGCGGGAAGGTTGGGCATCACGCGAATAACCGGAACGCCTTCGGGCAATACCGATTCGAGAGCCGATAGAGACACCCCAGCGGCAATGCTGATCACCAGCGGAGGACGGCTAGGGAGAGGGACGCTGGCGATCTCAGTGAGTACCGAACGGACCACATGGGGCTTTACGGCAACAAGCAGGACATTACTGGCTGCGACCAGTTCCGAGAGGGTGGACGCTGCGCCAATGTGCTGCGCGGCACAGAAAGCGTTCAGCCGCTGGGCGTCGACATCATACGCCCGTATCTGATCGGCCGGACACACCTGCTGCGCGATCATGGAGCGCGTCAGCGCACCGCCCATCTGGCCCAGGCCGATGACGCCGATCCGGGTATCGCACGCTGTCATCGGTCGTCTGATTGGAACTCGACGTTGGGCGGCAGCACAAGGTATACGGTTTCGTGCAGCTTATGCATCGTTCCTTCGATGGCATACACGACACCAGCCAGATAGTCCAGCACCTTGATCTTCGTCTCATCGCTGGTGTTACGGAAGATCACAATCTGGGAGTGACCGTTCTTAAGTCCGTTTGCCACTTCATTGGCGTCATCGATTGATCGCAGTCGAGTGGTGGCGTTAATCAACGTGACAGGTATTTCGTCTTCATGATGCGCCTGTCCACCAAACCCGAACAGATTCCGTCTCTTTGATCGGCGAGTACCGGCTTCGTCCTCGTATTCCATGTCGTCCTCCGGAGTGATCATCGGAACAATAGCGTATATACGATATTATGCCCGTTTTTATGACGCGAGACCATGAAGTCCGCTGCGGGGTTGACGGGAGCCAAAAAGCGCGGTGCCCACCCGAACAATGGTCGCTCCTTCGGCTATCGCCACCTCGAGATCATGACTCATACCCATGCTCAGGCCCAGTTGATCGCCGTCCGGCAGACTGTCCCGCAGCGCCCGCATCGTCCGAAGGGAAGAGCGTCCGTCTTCTGGATCGGGCGTCCAAAGCGGCACAGCCATCAGACCGACCAGCCGTAATGCCGGCAGACCGGCCACTGTGTCACATAAGCCGGCCGCTTCCGAGCATGACACTCCGGACTTGGTGTCCTCGTTGTCAACGTTCACCTGTACATAGACGTCCAATGAACGGCCGAACTCGGCAGCGGCGCGTGACAATGCCACTGCCAGTTCCACGCTGTCGACGCTGTGGATCACATGAAACAGACGGGCGGCATGCCGCGCTTTGTTACGCTGTAGATGCCCGATCAGATGCCATTCCACATCCAGGTCTGACAGAGCGTCTGCTTTTGTCAGCGCCTCTTGAACGTAGTTCTCGCCAAAAGCACGCTGCCCGCAGCTGAACAGGCCGCGAACCGCATCTGAAGGGTGTGTTTTACTGACGGCGAGCAACTGGACCGAGTCCGGGTCGCGCCCGGCCCGTTCGCAGGCAGCGGCGATACGCTGCTTTACGGCAGCCAGACAGGCACAGATATCCGTCATGAAGGGTGTCTCCTGCGGACTATAGTCACACCGCACGCATCGGCGGCCACGCGCATGGGAGGGTGCAGCTTACGCACCGTCAAGGTGATGGCGTCCACCGCCGGCCATCGGTTCAACACCTGCTCGCACAGGCGTTCTGCTAACGCCTCAATCAGACGGTACTGATGTGAAGTACTCCAGTCCAGGATAAGCCTTGCGACTTGGGAATAGCTGACGGTCAGGCTAAGATCATCCTGTTCCCCGGCAAGACGGGTATCCAGTTGCAGGGACAGGTCCACCCGGTAGCGATGGCCTACAGACTGCTCCTCATCGCTGGCGCCGTGCCAGGCCTGGAACTCGATCCCTTCCAGGAAGATCGTGTCTGTGAGCATCAATCAACCCCCACAAAGACAAGATCCACCTCGGCCGGAGTCAGTCCGGCCTCGGCTCCACGCTGCAGCAACAGACGGATGGCGCGTCTTCCGGCATCACCCATGTTCAACGTCCATTCGTTGACATACATGCTGACGAACAGATCCGCGGTCTCGGCGTCTACACCACGTCCATACTGCATGGCGTACCGCAGGGCATCCTCGCGATGCGTCAGCGCATACTCCACACTGTCATGCAGAGCGCGGCTGACATCCCTCTGCAGAGGCGGCTCGAGATCCCGGCGGATCACATTGACACCCAATGGCAGAGGCAACCCGGTTTGCTGCTTCCACCAAACCCCAAGATCCAACACAGGGTGCAGGCCAAACTGAGGATGTGTCAACTGTCCCTCATGGATCAGCAGTCCGGCCGCGACATCGCCGCGAACGACCGCAGGCAGGATCGCGTCAAAATGCATGGCTACCCAGTCAAAGCCGGGACAACAGATGGACAAGGCCAGATAGGCGCTGGTCATGGTTCCAGGGATCGCAATGGTCACGCGGGACAGCTTATCTGGAGTCATTGCCGGATCACGCGATACCACAAGCGGACCGTAACCGTCCCCCATACTGGCGCCATGCGTCAGCACGGCATAGCGGTCGGCGACATGGGCCAGAGCGTGTACCGAGATCGCGGTCACATCCAACTTGCCGTCAGCGGCCCATTCATTCAGTGTCTGGATATCGGCGAGTACGTGCTCGAACTGCAGCCCCGGAACAGTCACGGCGCCGCTGCTGAGCGCATGGAACATGAACGCGTCATCCGCGTCCGGTGAGTGGCCCACCTGTACGATACGGTCTGGCATATGGGTTCAATCCTTCGATGTCGTTCGATGCCATTGTACCTTTCGGCTGTGCTCAGTCCAAAATGCACGCAGGTTACGACGGCCGCACTGGCGAACGGTATACGGATGTTCATCTCGGGAGAAGCCACATGTCCATCAAAATCGTGATGGCCGGAGCCGCCTCGAAGGACTTCGGCCGCGGGACCATCGCCGACATCATGCGGTCACAAAACCTTCGCGGGCGGGGTGTATCGCTGTGCCTGCATGACATCGACGCCGAGGCGCTGGACCGCATGCGCCAGTTCGCCGAGTTGGTAAGCGCGCACTTTGACGCGAACATTCGTGTAGAGTCGACGACAGACCGCGAAACCGCTCTCCGGGACGCCGGTTTTGTCATTTGCGCCGTGGAACGGAACCGCATGCCTCTCTGGGAGCAGGACTTCCGCGTACCCAGGGCGTGCGGCTTTCAACAGATACTGGGCGAAAACGGAGGCCCCGGCGGGCTGTTCCATGCGCTGCGGAACATGCACATCGTGCTGCCTATTTGCCGCGACATGGAACGGATCTGTCCCGGTGCGTTGTTCCTGAGTTTCACCAATCCTGCGCCGCGCATCATCCACGCCGTACGGCATCTGACAGCCATCGACGCAGCGGGGCTATGTCATGGAGTGTATAACGGTATGGCTGCCGTTGCGCAGTATGCCGGTTATCCCATCGAGGAGTTGGAGATCGTCAGCGCCGGCCTGAACCATTTCTACTGCATCCTGCGTGTGCGTCTCCGTTCAGACGGTCGCGATCTGCTGCCGCAGGTACTCGAGGCGGCGCTGGCGGATCCGAGGCGCTCGCCTTCGATATACCGCGACCTGATACGGTACTTTGGCATGTTGAGCTACCGGTCAGACGACCACATCGGAGAGTACCTGGGGTGGGGGAGCAGTTATGCCGATGGACGCTGGCCATACGGTCAGGAGTGCCATCGGGTGGGCGCCGTTACGGGGCGCCTGTCTGATGTTGACGCGGCGCTGCAGGCAGGATGTATTGCCGATGATCACTGGGTTCGCAGCAGCGGCGAAGCGGCGGTGGACGTCATCGCGGCCATAGTTTCCGGAGAACCGTTCCATGATCCGGCCGTGAATGTGCTGAACAGCGCCGGCTACATCAGCAATCTGCCAACCACGGCGGTCGTTGAAGTTCCCGCGCTGGTGGACAGCTCAGGCATCGCACCGACCATTGTCGGTGCGCTTCCCGAGTCAATAGCGGCGCTGATGCGACCCCAGTGCGCCATACAGGACAGCCTGACGGAAGCATATGCAACACGATCGCGTAAAGCCTTGATCCGCACGTTGCTGCTGGACCCGGTGGTGGACAGTGTGCCTAAGGCGGAACAACTGACCGACCACATGCTGACACTGCAGGAAGCGTTTCTGCCTGAGTTCGTATGAACAAGGAGCGTCACCCCATGCCTGAGCAAGACACGGCTGCGCGGCGTTTGACGGGGCCTGTCCGTCCGGTCATCGTTCGGCTGGTCGCCAGCCCGGCTCGGATCGACGTCGCCGTCCATACGCGGAACGGTGACTTCCGACTTGAGGCAACCCCGTTGTACGCGGAACAACCCGAAACCATCTGGCGGGGACGGCTGTCAGGACAGCAGCGGTTCTCCATTCCCAGAAACTACGGAACACGCGATTTGGTGTTCAGCCGGTTTCGTCTGATGGGCGAGGGGGACGGGCAGGCATCGGGATGGATGCATGTCACCGACTTTACGCAGCAAAGCCGCCGATTTCGAATGCCGTGGCCTCGCGACAAGAAAGGTATCAGCCTGCCCCGGATGATCGACGACCTGAAACAGTTAGGGGTCCGACATGCGACGATCAACATCGTACTTAACGGCATCGTCCGTCGCGTGGAGGCCGTACGTACGGGTGAGCCCAGCATACAGGTCGATGGCGCCATATTCGCGATCAACGAATCCGCGCTGGCGCCCTATGACAGGCAGGTCCGAGAGCTGACAGACGCGGGCATCAATGTGGTCGGCGTCATCTGTAACCTGATGCCGCACAGTGCAGCACACGGTGATCCGCTGATACACCCGTCCAGCGACCTGGCCAACGCTCCCACCCGGTTCGGCGCGATCAACACCGTGACTCAAGCAGGTGTGGACGCCTATCGCGCCGTCCTCCGGGTCTTCGCCGAGCGGTACTCCCGTCCGGATCGGCGGTATGGCTGGATCAGCAGCTATGTGGTGGGTAACGAGATCCAAGCGCACTGGACCTGGTATAACATGGGGCGTCCCACCGAAGACGGCTTCTACACCGACTATCTGAAGGCGTTGCGGATTGCTGACTTGGTCTTGCGCGACACCCATCCGGATCTGCGCGCCTATATCAGCATGGAGCATCACTGGAGTTCCGCGGTAGATCTGCGCGGTGATGACGTCATGGATGAGATCGCTCAGCGAGCCCGTGCCGAGGGTGACTTCCCGTGGGAGGTCGCGTTCCACCCGTATCCTCAGGACCTGTTCCAGCCCAACTTTATGAAAGACAACAAGGCCGTCCTGCGGTGGGATACGCCGGTGATCACATTCCGCAATCTGGAAGTGCTGACGGATTATCTGAACCAGCCGCGCTTGCGGTACCGCGGAAGACGGCGCCGTGTGGCGCTGACGGAACAGGGATTTCATGTGACCGATACACCGGATGCGGAGTTGGTACAGGCCGCAGCCTATGCTGCCGCGTTCTACAGAGTGGCGCATATTGACGGAGTGGCCGCGTTCAACTATCATCAGCATGTGTCGTCCCGGTATGACATGGGATTGCGCATGGGGCTCTACGAACAACCCGGCGAGAACACCCCCGGTGCGCCTGCAGGGCGGCGCCGCCCGATATGGGAAGCGGTGTACCATTCCGGCCGTCCGGGTGCAGAAGCCAGGTTGGCGTATCTGCTGCCGTATCTGGGCGTAGATGACTGGAAGACACTGCTGCCATCCCGGCATATCGTGCGCACACGCGCTACACCAGCGTTTGCACAAGACACGCTCATTGCCGATCTGACATTGCTGGTCGACCATGCCCGGTTGGATGCAATGCGGAACGGGCTGGAGTGGCGGCGGGAAACCGTATTTGATGGTGTGAGTTTCCATCCGGCGATTTTCCAGCACCCCGCATCAAGCGGGTTCAGCAGAGCAACACTCACCCTCAAACTGCCTGAACACAAGCCTGCACACAGCCTTCGACTTGTGTTCTCCACCACACTGATGGCGGACAGCCCGGATGGAGTGGAATGGCAGGTAGAGGTGGATGGAGAGGTGCTGCTGTCTGGAACACAAACAGACCGCCGATTTCATGAGCATGAGGCGCACCTGACCAGCTATGCCGGCCGGACCATACATCTGACGTTGGGAGTGCACCCCCGGAGCAATCCCGGACAGGATTGGTTCTGCTGGGTTAAACCGGCAGTCCTTATGCTGCCCCTAACCGGACAGGAGACTCACCGATGAAGCGACTACCAACCGCAGCATGCGCAGGTCAGATCTTGGGCGGCCTCGTCGCACCGGCCGCTGCTGAGGTTCTCAAAGCGGAATGCAATAAGCAGTGGATCACAGTCAGTGTGAGCCCCCGACAGGCGGGCGCCTATCGGCTGGAGGCATTGACTCCATATGACTCTACGAAACCCCTTACGGTCTGGACCGGGCGCGTATCTGGCCTGCGTCAGATCCGCTTCGCACGCATCAAGGGTCAGGAGGATCTGTTGTACCGGCGATTCCGTCTGGTTCATACAGCCTCGGGCAGAGCGACATCCGCCAGATATGTGACGGTGTTCCATGGTAACAGCCGCGGTTTCCGTATCCCCTGGCCCGATTCGAAGAAGGGACTCAGTTGCCCGGTCATGGTGGACGATCTGCCGCGGCTGGGTGTCAAACACATCACCTACAACATGAATCTGCCAGGCGTGCTGAAGGATCCGAACGCGGTGGAGCCCGGTGAGCCGGTTGTCACTGTGGATGGCGAACGTTTCGGAATCAATGTGTCAGCGTTACGTCATCTGGATCACATGTTCAAAACCATGACCGACATGGGCATCAACATTTTCCTTGTGATCAACAATCCGGTGCCCACGTCTCCGGACCCGAACAATCCGTTCATCCACCCGTTGACCGATCTGGCGAACGCACCGACGCATCTCGGCGCGTTCAACATTACCAACCGCAAGGGGATGAACGCCTACCGGGCGGTGATTGGTTTTTTTGCCGAACGGTATTCGCGCCCGGACTGCAAGTACGGCTGGGTTAGCAGCTACGTTGTCGGTAATGAAGTCCAGGCGCACTGGTCCTGGTACAACATGGGGCGTCCCAAAGACGACCTCTTCCTGGATGAGTACATGAAAGCGCTGCGTGTAACCGATCTGATCCTGCGTGATACCCATCCGGATCTGCGCGCCTACGTGAGTATGGAACATCACTGGACGCAACCCGTAGATATGCGCGGTGATGTGGCGTTGACCGGAATCGCCGCGCGGGCCCGCGCGGAAGGAGACTTTCCATGGGACCTGGCGTTCCACCCCTATCCGGAAAGCCTGTTCCAGCCGAACTTTCTAAAGGACACATCCGCCACCTTCCGGTATGACACTCCCAAGATCACGTTCAAGAACCTGGAGGTGTTAACCGACTTCATGCGTCAACCGTCGATGCTGTACCAGGGAAAGATGCGGCGGATCGCGCTGACGGAACAGGGGTTTCATATGCCGGGTGGTCCGGAAGGACAATCCCTGCAAGCCGCGGCGTATGCAGCCGCCTATTACCGCGTCCTGCGCTTGGATGGCATCGTTGCGTTTAACCTGCACCGTCATGTCTCACACAAAGGCGAAGGAGGCTTGAAACTGGGTCTGTATGATTGGGATGTGGCAGGATCCGCACCGGTGGGACGTCCCTTCGCCTCATATGAGGCGTTCCGTCTGTCTGGCACTCCCGAAGCGGAGTCACACCTGGCGCACCTATTGCCGGTGCTGGGTCTGCAGTCTTGGAGCGAGCTGTTGCCGTCCATACAGATCGATCGCAGCAAGCCCAAACCCTTGTTCGACCCGAAGATGTTGGTGGTGGACCTGATGTCTCTGGTGCATACCGCCACGCTGGAACATCTGAGGCCGGGGCTGGAATGGCGGAATGAACTGGCGTATGACGGTATCACCCATATGCCTGCGATCTATACACATCCTCGCGGCAATGAGATGGGGTATGGAACCATGACGGTTCAACTGCCCAAGGTCGCACGCGGCGAACGGCTGCTGTTCACTGCATCCACAGGTTTCATTAATGACACGCTAGATGGCGTCCGGTGGGAAGTAAAGATCAACGGCAAGGTGCTGGAGTCGGGCGAGCAACTGACACGTGCGTTCATTCCACGGTCTTTCGATTTAACACCATGGGCGGGCCAACGTATCGAACTGGCCTTGGGTGTGCATCAACGGGAAAACCCGGGCGCCGACTGGTTCTGCTGGGCCAAACCGGCGATCGTCCGGCAGACCGGTTCCCGGTCGCGGTAGTCGGCATCCTCGCAGGCCTGATGGGGCGTCCCCCTCAGACCTGCCCATATGCGGAATGGCAATGAAGAACCGACGGGGATACACTGCGGCTGTATGGAGACGTCTGTAGAGATCCTGTATCAGCAACTGCTGTCTGCCGTGCAGGCCGAGTTGGACACGGTACAGTCAGACCGTTCGCATCTGAAGACGCTGAACGCCCTGTGGGCCGAACGGTTGTCGGTTACAGAAGCCGGTGCGTTGTACCGTTTCGAACTGAGCCGGCAGGCAGGCAGCGGGCTACAGGACGTTCCCGTAATGGTTGACACCGGGGAGTCGCAAGCGCCAGGCAGCATCGTGTCGGCAGACGGGTATACAGCCATCGTCATGACACAGGACTTGGGCGAACAGGTGGCCGCCAGTCAACTGCTGGTTGACCTGACGTTCATATTGAACGGTCTGCTGGAGCTTCTAGAGTCACACGCAACTTCCGGTACGGGCGCCGACATGGTGGCGAACCTGTTCGGCCTCTCCACCGCCGAGCAGTCGCCTGCAGCACCAGATCCACCCAGTGGCCGTGAGGTGGCGCTACATATTGGTGACGCGCCGGAGCAACCCAATGATGATCAGTGGAAGGCCATTTCCGAGTCAGTGCGGCGGGCAGTCACCTTCATCTGGGGACCTCCCGGCACGGGCAAGACCACTACGTTAGGGTGGATCGCCGCGGACTGTCTGGCAGCCGGCGAAAGCGTGCTGTTGGTGTCGAACACGAATGTCGCGGTCGATCGGGCCTTCCGGCGCGTGCTGGACGCGCTGCCGCGAGGGGCATCCACGCAGCAACTGTTGCGTCTGGGTTTATGCGATGACGCCGGACTGCTCCCGTATTGTCCGGACATGGAAATACAAGGACGGACCGGCACCTTGGCCGCGCGCGCCAAGCGCGTTAAGGAAGCATCACTCTGTGCCTGCACGCTGGCCAAGGGTGTGATTGACAAGATGCTTCAAGATCGCGTATTCGATGTGGTGCTTCTGGATGAAGTGAGCATGGCGCCTCTACCGTTTGTGGCGGCCATCGCGGCCATGGCGCAGCGGCGACTGGTTGTGTGCGGTGACTTCCGGCAACTGCCGCCCATCGCTGCGGCCACAGATGAGACCGCTTCGCGCTTACTCACCACAGATGTGTTCCGATATGCGGGAATTGTGTACCGGGACGGTTCGGTGGCGCAGCGCGAAGACCTGCAGTTGTTACGGGAACAACGCCGGATGCTGGCGCCCATCTGTGAACTCGTGAACCGTCCCATGTACGGGGGCGCGCTCGTAACGCCGCGAAGCCTGCGGGCTACGCCACAGGAGTGCCTGCATGTGGTCGACATCGCACCGCTGCATGCCGTATCCGACAGGACCAGCGGCTATTCGCATTTCTCCATCGCATCGGCGCTGGTTACCTCCGGACTCGTCGCGGATCTGCTGGATCAGGACCCAACCCGACGCATCGGTGTCGTCACCCCGTATGCGGCACAGGCATCGATCCTTCACGCGGTCTTGAACGCGTTGGTTGGCCGTAGTTCTGTGCGCGTCGGCACTGTACATCGCTTCCAAGGCGAGGAACGCGACACCATCGTGTTCGACGCTACCGATGGCCCGCCGTTCACCTCACCGGGGCGGTTCCTGATGGGGCGTAACGCAGAGGATGAGGGCGCGCGGTTACTGAATGTAGCGGTGACACGCGCCCGACGGGATCTGTTTGTGGTTGCCGACTTGCGTTATCTAGGAGCACGGTTACCACTAAACGGCCTGACCAGGCATGTCATGAAGCAGTTATGGGATACAGGCAACCGCTGGGATGCATCCCGTCTGCTGACACGAACCGCTCAAGCCTCCGGACTGCGTCTGCTGTCAGAGGACGAAGCAATCAGCCATTTGCTTGAGATGATCGCCAATGCCGAACGTTGGCGTCAACCGTTGGTGATCGGGTCCGGACTTCTGACCCTGCCGGCCGTAGATGAGGCGTTGCGGTCTTTGTTGAGCCATCACGGTGATCTGACGATTCTGGATACGCGAGCCGCAGCGGCCTCAGTCATCACCGAGTGGGAGAGCCTCGGCGCCATCGCTGTGCGTCATGATCTGCCGCGCGGGCGGTATGACAGCATGGACCGGTGGATCGCCAGCGGACGCGAACATTTGCTGTGGGGTGATCTAACGCTTCCGTGCGCTCCAGGTCTGTATGTATCCCTGGAAGGGAGGCACCTGGTGAGTGAATTGATGCTGCTGCGCCGCGCCAGCCGGCGCAGCAGAGGGGGCAGTGCTTGACACACGCCGCATTTACGCCATACAATGGGCATGCGGCCACTCACTAGGCCGTGTAAGCGGGAGTAGTTCAGTGGTAGAACGTCAGCTTCCCAAGCTGGATGTCGCCGGTTCGAGTCCGGTCTCCCGCTCCACCTGATCCCACTGCCCTTATACCGATGTTCCGGTCGTACAGTCAGCCGCAGGATACGCCAGGCGCACCCCGCGGCTTCATGTGTCCCCTGTCTATGCGGGTTGACCGTTGCCATTGATGAACTGAAGCGGCACAGTCATGACCGTGGGTCGGCCGTCCACAGACAGTTCCAGCACGCACCGGCTGAGCGCGCGCGCCAACCTCGGCGCGGTGATCTGCCATTCCAGGGTTACCGGCTGGCCCAAACTGGCAGGCATACTCAACGCATAGGCATCCGGCGACGGATAGACATCCCAACCTTCCGGTGTATACCAATGGAGTGACAAGTTGGTTTGAACTTTGTAGTTGTTGACAACGGTCACGCGCACCGGCTTGGGCTCTCCGTCGCGCAGCTCTGGACCGTCGCCATAATCAACGACCACGTCAAAGTCACGGAACCGGAACCGTGGACCACGCATCGCAGCATACAACCCGGCACATCTGTCCGGTGACATCAGACGCTCGGGGGCGACATCCGTGAGATCGGTCTGATCTGCCGTCCACAGGTCCAGCCCGTTATGTCGCAGGCTGACCTGCCAGGCGATGCGTTCAGTGCGGTCGGTCAGGCTGTCAACATCCAGCGCCAACTGGTTGCCAAACGCACCCAGTTCACCCAGGTTCAGGCAGGCAACCTTGATGGTCCTCCCGATCGGCTCGACCCAGCGTTGGGGGATCGCCTGGGCGCCGTGGATGATGCCGAAGATACTGCCCGCTGTCGCTCCGGTGCAGTCGGTGTCTTCCCCACAGTTCACAGTCGTACAGATCATCGTGTCGAAATCCTCGCCACCCAGTAACAGACCCAGCACAGTGATTCCGATGTTACTGGGTACATCAAAGCCGACGAGTCCTTCGCAAAAGCCCTTTTGCTGATCGCGCTCGCTGATGAGACTGGGCATATGCCAGAACGCACCGCCTCGATGCCGCTCCAGGATCGTGTCGCGTGCATCGACCCAGTTCATTCCTGAGTCCACGCACTCTATCGCAGTCCGTACGGCCGCGGCGGTCTCGCATTCCTCGGGGATATAGCTCAAACCAATCTGTATCAATTGACGCAAGTCGCCGATCACAAACGCCGCGGCTTCCAATGCGCCAATGAACACCTCAGCATAGGTGCCTTCGCCGTCTCCATGGTCGAGAATGGCGTCTTCGAAGCAATAGCGGGCCGCCAGATCCGGCCGTCCGGGGCAGATGCACGCCCAGATTTCACTGCGGATGAACGCGCCGCAGCTGTGTTTGTAGTCGTTGTTGAAACTGCCGCAGACAGGCGGAAGCAACCCCTGTCGCATGTTGATCTTGCCGGTGCCGTATTCACACCAGTGGGGGGTGACATAGAGACACCAATAGTCAGCCAATGTGTGGGCGTCGATATCGATGCCTTTCTCTTCCAGCGCACACAGCCAAAGCAGTTGGATATCCAGGTCGTCATTCGGCAACGGTTCGCCGCCAAGCTCCTGTGTGTAGAAGCTGACATCGTTGAGTTGCCGTCGCCACTCAAACGGCGCTCCCAGAGTGCCGCCGATGTTCTTTCCTAACCAGCATCCCAGTACTTTGTCGCGGTAGTCATGTCGGTTCAGTCGCATCGTAATGTCCTCTGCAGTAAATCGGTACGTCTCATGCTACAGCGATTGCCGCATTCGGGCAAGCCGGCAGTCATCCGCTGAAGGGCGACGAAGGTTGACCCCATCGCCCATCATAACGGCATCCGAGTGTTACTTGTTGTTACCCAGACTGCGGATTTGCTTGGTGATGCTCTTCCATCGGGCGCGCTCGGCTGCGGCGGCGCCGTAATCCGCTTTGGCTCTCTGATACTGCGCCTCTTTGTGCAGTTTGGAGAAGCTCTGCCAGCGTTCCGAACTGATGTGACCCGCTGTTACCGCCTGTCGGACGGCACATCCGGGTTCCGACTCATGCCGGCAGTCGGCAAATCGGCAGTGAGCCGCCAGTGAATCAATGTCGGGAAACGCTTCATCCAGCGCTTCTATCTGCCACACGCCGATCTCGCGCATGCCCGGTGTATCGATGATCAAGCTGCCGTTCGGCAGCATCAACATCGACCGGGCGGTCGTTGTGTGACGTCCCTTGCTGTCGGCAGCGCGTGTTGCGGCCGTACGCTGCACATCGGCGTGCATCAACGCGTTCAGCAACGTTGACTTGCCAGCACCGGAACTGCCGACAAGCGCCACAGTACTCCCGGGTGTCAGCCACGCGTCCAGTTGCTGCAGCCCGTCACCGGTGTAGCTGCTGAGAGCGATCACAGCCAGCCCCACACAGCGTTCGGCGACGGCGTGGCAGACCGACTGTGTGTCGTCTCGCAGATCCGCTTTCGTCAGGATCGCCACCGGGCTCGCGCCACTTTCCCACGCGATCGCGGCGATGCGTTCAATCCGGTTGATATTCAGGTCGTGGTCCAAGCCAGTCACGATACATAACGTATCGATGTTGGCCGCAACCGGTTGAGCTACGCCGGCAGATCCAGCAGCCTGCCGAACGAACAGGCTGGTGCGGGGCAGAACCTGTGTGATCACAGGCGCCTCTTGGTCCAGACAGATCCAGTCTC
>CAZHSN010000055.1:0-21719 GCA_964535125.1 uncultured bacterium | reverse complement strand
CTGAGACGTCCTCCATGCACGCCATCCGGGGTGTCATACCCGTCCGGCATGGTCTGGATGGATGCATGCAGACCGGCCAACCGGGCGGCCTCTTCGATCTGGTCATCCGTCGCGCCGATCAAGCCATACCGGATGTTCTCCCGGATGGTGGTGTTGAACAGCACCGTCTCCTGCGGGACCACCCCAATGGCCGCATACAGGGAGTCCCGTGCATACTGACGCAGATCAACGCCGTCCACCTGCACCGAGCCAGCGGTCGGATCATACTGACGCAACAGCAGGCTGACCAGTGAGCTCTTGCCCGATCCACTGGGACCTACGATGGCCGTGTAGGCGCCGACCGCGATGCGCAGTGTAACGCCGTCCAGCGCACGCCGACCGGTCGCGTACTCCAGTGTGACCTCATACAGGTCCAGGCTGCCCTGTGGTACAGGCATGGAACGGGCGTCTGGCTGATCTTCCAGTACATCCGGTTCCATCAGTATTTCGCGAACCCGGTGCATACCGGTGGCTGACTCCACTAACCGCGGCATGACCCAGGTCAGGCCGGCCATATAGTTGCTCATACCGGCAAACAGCGCATTAAACGCCACAATGGAGCCGATGCTCATTTCGCCACGGTACACCAGCATCGCTCCGGCCGCAATGATCACCAGATTTAACAGTTGAATGGACAGATGCGGTACCCGTCCCAGAAGCGCGCCCAACAATCCAGCCCGCATGCTGCGTCGCAACACCTCGTCGAGGATTGTTGTGAACCGCTCGCGCGCAGCCGTCTGCTGGCCAAACAGCCGCATCTCCAGGTGGGCGCTGATCTGTTCCTGCAGCATCGCGGTGGACAGCGCCTGTTGCTGTCGCAGTTGGTATTGCGCAGAGGACGCGATCGGTTCCAGCCGGCGGACGCCGAAGATACCCATCGCCATCCCGATGATCGCCACCAGCGCCAGCCGCCAATCCAGCGTGAACAGCAGGCTGCCTTGCAGCACCAACCCCAGCGCGGACACGCTGAAAGCAGGCATATAGACCGTCACGGCGCTCTCAATGGCCGCGAGATCGCTGGTGTAGCGGGTCAGCAGGTCACCCTGAGGGGTTCGCAGAAAGAACGCCGATGTGAGCCGCTGCATCTTGTCGAACATCTCACGCCGCAGGTCGTTGAGTATGCTCGTGCCCAATCGGACCACCCAGACATCGCGCGCCAGACTGAAGCCGCACACAAGCGACAACCCCACCGTCAGTCCGACAAGCAATTGAACCAGCAGCAACCAGTTGCGCTGCAACAGGCCATCATCCATGATGTATTTCAGGCTGACCGGCAGCAATGTCTGATAGCCCAGGTCGATCAATGACGCGACGGACAGTCCGATCGTGAGTTTACGGTAGTGCCGCAGACGGCGTCCCATCTCCAGGAGCAGCCCGGCCACACTCATGACACCTTTGACGTCCAGTGCTTGATCCTCCCTGTAGGGTCTATCAATATGTTGGACGTCGGCGTGGATCGATCCTGCCGGTGCGCTGATTGCGTCCGGATACCACGGTCAATCAGGTACAACCGTGATGCCAGTACACACATCATCAGGAGGACCTGCTATGCAGTACACGTATCTGGGGCGCGCTGGGGTCCGCGTCAGCCGTTTGTGCCTGGGCACAATGAACTTCGGCCCGATCACCACCGAAGCCGACAGCCATCAGATCATGGATGCCGCGCTGGATATGGGAATCAACTTTTTCGACACCGCCAACGTATATGGCTGGAAGCTGGGCGAAGGCATCACCGAGCAAATCATGGGCCGCTGGTTTGCCCAGGGCGGTCGTCGGGAGAAGGTGGTTCTGGCGACCAAAGTCTATAACGATATGGGGCAGTGGCCCAATGAGACACGCCTGAGCAAGCTGCACATGCGCCACGCACTCGACGCCAGCCTGAAGCGGCTGCAGACGGACTACATTGATCTGTACCAGTTCCATCACATCTGGCGTGATGTCACCGTCGACGAGGTGTGGGAGTTCTGTGAATGGGCTCACAACCAGGGGAAAGTGCTCTATTTCGGCTCATCCAACTTTGCTGCGTGGAACATCGCCCAGTATAACGAACAGGCCCGGCAACGGCGGTTCCTCGGGCTGGTGTCGGAGCAGAGCAAGTACAGCCTGGTGCAGCGCGACGTGGAACTGGAGGTGCTGCCGGCCTGTCTGGCGTATGGCGTCGGCGTCATCCCCTGGTCTCCGCTGGGACAGGGCATATTGGGAGGGGCGCTGGCGAAAGCCGCTGAGGGGCGTCGCGCAGCGGAACACATCCAACAGGAGATCGAACGGCGACGGCCTCAGTTGGAACAATGGGAAACACTGTGTGCTGAACTGGGTGAAAAACCCGCCGATCTGGCGCTGGCCTGGCTGCTGCACAACCCGGCCATCACCGCACCGATCATCGGTCCCCGCACGGTGGAACAGCTGCTGGGATCTGCGCGCGCGCTGGAGATTACCTGGCCGGACGGACTCGACGCCCGCATTGACGCCATCTTCCCCGGTTTCAAGCAGGCGCCCGAGCACTACGCCTGGTAGCCGGCTCCTGATCCGGGCGCATCCGGTCGTGTGCGCCCGGACACCATTTGTTAAAATCCGCTGCGCTGCACGTAAAGAACGCCAAAACAGGCAGGAACGCACTCCCGCGTCGGTGAACAGCCCCAAGGCCGGAGTTATCCGGCACTCACACGTGGGAGAAAATCGATATGGCTTCACCCGTACGACTGGGGCTGATTGGCTGCGGCGGCATGATGCACGCCCATTTGAACCAGCTGAAGGCGGTGCCTGAGGCGAAGGTTGTGGCGCTTTGCGACACAAACGCGGCCGGTATCGCCAGCACCAAGCAACGCTTTCCAGAACTGGCAGCATGCGCCGAGTTCACCGACTACAAAGAGATGCTGGCGGCTGGCGGCATGGATGCGGTCTACATATCCACTCCGCATACCCAACACTACGACCAGGCGGTCGACAGCCTGAACGCAGGGATGCACGTGCTGATGGAAAAGCCGATGGTCTGCCGCACCGACCATGCGCGTGACCTGTTGAAGCGCATCAAGGCATCCGGCAAGGTGTTCCTGCTCAGTTATCAGCGTCACTTCATGCCGGTGTACCGCTACATCCGATCCGAAATCGCATCCGGCGCCTACGGCGCGGTGACCTACGTAGCGGCGCTGCAGGCACAGGAGTGGAAACGCGCGGTAGCCGGCACCTGGCGCCAGGTGCTGGAGTTGAGCGGCGGAGGCCAGTTGAACGACAGCGGCAGCCACCTGCTGGATATCATTCTGTGGACCACAGGGCTGCAGGCAGACACCGTCAGCGCCTACATCGACAACTGCGGCACGCCGGTAGATATCAACTCCGCAGTCGCCGTCCGTTTCCAGAACGGGGCGCAGGGCACGTTTTCCGTAGTGGGTGATTCACCTACTTGGTGGGAGGATGTGACCATCTGGTGTGAGAAGGGCGCCTTCTACGTCCGCAATGGCCAGCTGACGGTCACGAAGCTGGGTGAGCCGGCCTGTACGCCGTCGCTGGATGATGTTCCGAGCGCCGGGACCACCGACCGTAACTTCATTGATGCGATCCTGGGCAAGGCTGAGGTGCAATCGCCGGCCGTCTGCGGCCTGCGGGTCATTGAGCTGACGGAAGCCGCCTGGCAGTCCGCGGCTCAAGGATGTCCTGTGAAGGTGCAGATCTCCGACGACTGATGCCAGGGAACGATCCGGCGGTTCAACAGAACCGCCGGATCAGATCGATTTGAGTGTAACCAGCAGTTGTTCGGGCGTCGGGTTCAGCGCCAACAGTCCGCTGAGATCGGTCTGTTCCCGAATGGCCCGGGCACACACCGATGACGCGCTGGTATCGCCATACAGGATCGCGCCTTGCATACGGCTGCCGGCGAATAGCAGCCGGGCGTATCCGTCAGGTATCTCAGCGGCTATCTCACAGTCGTCTGGCAGGCGCTCCACACGCCCCACACTGAACAGTCCCACCCCCAGCACCTTCAATGTGGCGGCTCGGGGGATCCCGCCGAACAACGCCGGCTGACCCGCGGCGTTCATGCCGGCAATGCTTCCCTGATACCGGGCCGGTTCCCACAGGCCATAACAGACATCATGATGCTGCGCCACGTCGCCCGCGGCGTAGATATCACGCGCGGCGCTGAGCGAGTCGTCCACCACGATGCCGTGCTTCACAGCCAATCCTGCCGACGCCGCCAACGCAGTGTCAGCTCGAACACCTGTGGCGATCAACACCAGTTCGGCATCGAAGCGGCGTCCATCGGCCAAGGTGACGGACTGCACCCGAGTGTTGCCGTCAATCGACGCGGTCTGCGCACAATGGATCAAGACGATACCGGCGGCCGTGACGGCTGATTCCAGACGCGCCCCCACATCCGCAGTCAGCTGACGCGGCAACAGCCACTCGCCGTTCTCCAGTACAGTCACCCGCATCCCTCGTCGGGTCAAGCCGCCCGCCGCTGCCAGACCGAGGATACCGCCGCCTATCACGACGGCATGCCCGCCTGGCTGCACGTCGGCGATGATCGCATTGCAGTCGGCCAAGGTACGCAGCGTATGCACGCCGTCCAACCCCGCTCCGGGGATCGGAGGGACGAACGGTTGGGCGCCGCACGCGAGTACGAGAGCGTCATAACGGTCCTCGCCGCCAGTACACAGCGTCACCACCCGATCCTCGGGAAGCACGCCGCTCACAGCCTCGCTGTTCCGCAACTCAATGCGCTGTGCAGCATACCAGTCGGATGGATGTAACGCCAGCGACTCAGCAGTGACCTCATCGGCCAGCAGGCGCGTCAGGTTGATGCGCCAGTAGGGCGCCTCCGGTTCGCGGTTGTAGATGATGATCGACGCCTCGGGGTTCATCTGCCGAACGGCTTCAGCCGCGCTGACACCGGCAATCCCGCCACCCACGACCACCACGCGCACAGCACCAGCCGGTGATACCGCAGGGGCAGGCGGTGCATCGGGTGGATCCTGCCGTTCGAAGTCGGCCGGAGGGGCGCCACAGACCGGGCATTCATCGGGTGGTTCGGGGCCAGTATGTACATACCCGCAGACCAGACATACCCAGGAAGTGTTCACTGCAATCCTCCGGCCGAGTTACTGTAGGGTCCGTCAGATGACTTCGACGAACCGGTCCTTCTTGGCATTGCACACGGGGCAGGTATCCGGCGCCTCGCCGATGTGCGTATGGCCACAGACCTGGCACACGTATATGGACGCGCCTTCCAGATCGACACCAGCCTGAACGGCCGCCAGTGCGGCGCTGTAGAGGTCGTGGTGGGTCTTTTCCACCGCCATGGCGTTACGGCAGCTGATGAGGGCCGGCTTGTTACCGTCGGCCTCAGCCTCGGCCACGAACTCCGGGTACATCGATGTAAACTCGTGCGCCTCTCCCGCGATGGCTTCCTGCAGGTTCTCGGCCGTACTCTTGATCCCGCCCATCACGCGCAGGTGCGCGTGCGCATGCACGGTCTCGGCCTCTGCAGCGGCACGGAACAGTTTGGCAACCTGGGGATACCCGTCCGCCTCCGCCTTTTTGGCAAACGCCAGATACTTGCGGTTCGCCTGACTCTCACCGGCGAAGGCGGCCTGCAGGTTGTCCTGTGTGCTCATATGTCATCCTCCCAGATATAGGTTCAACCAGTATGTTGTACCTGTTACGGCGCGGTTTCGGTCTCAGTGGCTCAGCCGTCCTTGATGCCGGTCATGGTGATGCCCTGAATGAAGGTCTTCTGCGTGAAGAAGAACAGTGCGATGATGGGAACCACGACCAGTGTGGACACAGCCATTAACCGGCCGAAATAATTGCCGTACTGCCCCAGGAACATCTGCAGACCCAAAGAAAGCGTATACTTGCGCTCATCGAACAGATAGATCAACGGCCCCAGAAAGTCGTTCCACGTGTTCATAAAGGTAAACAGGGCCACCGTCGCTAGCGCCGGCTTGGCCAAGGGCAGTATGATCTTGTAGTATGTCTGAAACTCCGAGCAGCCATCCAGTGCGGCCGCTTCCGTTATCGCCGACGGGATGCTGCGGAAGAACTGACGCAGCAGGAAAATGAAGAACGCATTGCCCAGGAACGCCGGCACCACCAACGGCAGGAAGGTGTCCACCCAGCCCAACTTGGTGAAGACGGCGAACAACGGCACCATGGTAACTTGAGGAGGCAGCATCATGGTGCTTAGCACCAGCCAGAACAACGGATTGGCGCCCTTCCAGGGAATGCGCGCCAGGCCATACGCCACCAGCGAACTGGATAATACCGTGCCCAGAGTAGCCAGCACACATAACACCAGCGTGTTGGTCAGATACAACCCGAACGGAATGCTGCTCAGCCCCTGTACATAGTGCTCCACAGTCCAAGGACTGGGGATGATCTGCGGGGGCCACACATTGATGTTGTCGTTGGTTTTGAACGATGTGGTGACCAGCCAGAAAAAGGAGATGATAAAGATCAAGCTGAAGACCACCAGCAGCACATACGCGGTGACCTGCCGCCAAATACGTGGTTTGTGACTCATTTCGTATCCCCCTGGTAATACACGTAGCGAGCAGAGCTCTTGAACACAACCAATGTGGCGATCAGCGTCACCAGGAACAGCAGCCACGCCATTGAGCAGGCGTATCCCATCTTAAAGAAGTGGAATGCGTTTTGGAACAGGTACATGGCGAAGAACAGGGTGCTCTCGGCCGGTCGACCGGTCCCGTCCGTCATGACATACGCCTGGGTGAAGTACTGGGACGCTCCGATCAGCCCCATCACTAAAGAGAAGAAGATATACGGGCTCATAAACGGCAGTGTGATGTGCAGCGCACGGAACCAGGCCGATGCGCCGTCCAACTCGGCGGCGTCCAGCAAATCCTTCGGCACATCCTGCAACCCGGCCAGGAAGATGATCATCGTCCCGCCAGTACCCCACGTACTCATCAGGATCAACGCAGGCTTCGCCCAGGAAGGATCAGCCATCCATCCCGGTCCCATGATTCCGATCGCTTTCAACAGGCTGTTGATGACGCCATATTGCGGGTTCAACACCCACAACCAAAGCACCGAACTGGCCACCACCGGCACGATGCTGGGCAGGTAGAAGTTGGTGCGAAAAAACGCCAGCCCGCGCACCTTCTGGTTGAGCAGCACCGCCAGCAGGTAGGCCACGATAATGCCGGCCGGAACGCTGAACAACGCGTAGATCACCGTGTTCGCCAGCGACTTGGCGATCAATGGATCGTTGACCATCTGCTCATAGTTGGCCAGACCGATCCAAGTGGGGGGCTGCAGACCGGAGTAGTTGCAGAAACTGTAATATAGCGACGCCCCGATGGGATAGACAGTCAACAGCAGCAGCCCGACGATGACCGGCAGGCAGAACAGCAGGCCGTTGATCAGCCGGGTGCGTTCAACGCGTGAGGCAGCAGGTTTCACCGCAGCGTTCCTTTCCTATGGTGCTACATAGCCATGCACCGGGTGCGCGCAGTGCAACCGCCCGGCGGATGTCTATTCCATATTATGTGGTCAGCGCGTCTCACGCAACCTGCGCCCTAACGGGACAGCGACTGGTAGTACCGGATAAACACTTGTCTGCGCAAAACGCACGGGAGACGGTTGCCGAGATCACCAGAGTTTTCCGCGAGCGGATATCATAGAACCATCACCTGCAGTTAACATCATGGACTGTTACGGGTCCGTTCGCATCAGGAGGCGCCCCATGACTCACCGTGAACGCGTGCTGGCCGCGCTCAACCGCCAGCCGCTGGACCGGTTTCCCGTAGATCTCTGGTATACCCCCGAAGTGGGTGCGGCGCTCAGCGCGCATCTGGGGGTGCAGGATGGTTTTGAAATGTACCGTGCGTTGGACCTCGACAAGATCGTCTGGGTGTTTCCGGCCTTTCAAGGTCACGCAGCGCCCGGCGGCGAGTCGCGGGGTGAATGGGGTGGAGAGGTGGTGACCCAGCAAGCCGGAGACGCGATGTACATCGAATCGGCGGGGCCAGCGCTGGTGGGCGAACCGGACGAAAAGGCCCTGGACGACTACCTCTGGTGGCCTGATCCAGACCGATATGATTATGACACCGCCGTGAACGCCGCACGGGCGGCGTCAGAGCACTACGCCGTCATCGGACCGTGGGTGTCGTTTTTTGAGATCTATTGCGGGATGCGGGGTCTGGAGCACGCCATGCAAGACCTGATGGACGACCCCGACTACGTCGACGCCGCACTCGACCGTATCGAAGCCATTCAAACCGAGAAGATGAAGCGCTTCTTCTCACGCGCCGCCGGATCGGTCGATCTGTGCTTCTACAGCGACGACATGGGCTCGCAGAACGCGCTGCTGATCTCACCCCGCATGTGGCAGCGCCACATCGGGCCGCGTGTGAAGCGCTGGTGTGATCTGATCCACTCGTATGGCTTGAAAGTGTTTTACCACTCGGACGGCTCGATGTCCGACCTGCTGCCGGGTCTGATCGAAGCCGGTATCGATGTGCTCAATCCGATCCAACATATCTGCCCCGGCATGGAGATGGACGCGCTGAAACGCAACTACGGCGACCGGTTGATCTTCCATGGCGGTGTGGACAACCAGGGAGCATTGCCGTTCGGCAGCGTGCAGGACGTGGAACAGGAGACGCTGGACTGCCTGCACACGCTGGGCGCGGATGGACAGGGGTACATCGCCTGCAGTTGCCACAACGTGCAACCGGGCACCCCGGTAGAGAACATCCTGACGATGATCCGTACCGTACAGCAGTATCCGCTCTAAACGAGTCTGAGGGACCATACAGGAGGGCGCCATCATGTGGCTGTCAGCGCTGTTGCTCGCCGGCGTATTGGCCGCTGTCGCATCGGAGGCCCCGGCCGCTCCGGTGACGCGGGTCCGCGTGGAAGGGGTTGTCGGCGCCACGCGCCAGAGCTGGCCGGCTTGGCGGATACCTCCCGGAGGATCGATGACCTGGTCCATAGCGGGACGTTCCACGCGGGTGCGCGTGCGGGAAGTGTACCCCGATACGGCGAATCAACCGGGATACCGGTATGACCTGCTGGCGGGTTCCGATCTGGTGGGACGGCGGCAACATACAGGCTACGCGTTTGGTCCCACCAGCGTGTTTTACCGACTTCCTGACCGGTTGTCAGCCGCCACGCGCGTAACCGTCCGTAACACCGGTGAAGCTCCCGTGCTGATCTCACGTGTCGAGAGCGTCGATCTCAACGTACTGCGGTCCCTTCAAGAGCAAGACCGGTTCGGGTTGTTCGGGCTGGTCGACGGCCATCGTCGCGCGGCCGAACTGGACGCCGATGTGACAACTCTGGCCACACAACTGCCTGTCGCACCCGATCTGTACCACGGAGTCGCATTCGAGGTCTGTTACGCCAACCGGCCACTGGACCTGTTGCGTCCGGTCTGGCAACGCGAACTGGACGCGGCCTGTCGTCATCAGTTGTCCGCCTTGCCGATCATCGTCAGCTGGTGGGTGGGGACACCACTGCATGTGCCGGATGGATTGGGCGGCAGATTCGGTGACTTGACCTATCAGCAGATCACCTGGTCGGAAAGCGACCGCGACCGGCCGGCCGATCCCCGGCTGGCGGAACTGTTCGGCCTGACCGATCCCCGTTACGGCCTGACCACCCCCAATCAATGGTCCAACACACCGTGGCTGACCATGAACTCAGACCGTCTGAACGCCCATCGAAAACAGTCCATGCACGAAGTGCTTCCGCTGCTGCTGCAGGATGCGTCGGAGCGGAACACCCCGATGAACGGCCTGGTGATGGAGAACGAGCCGCGATACTGGGACACGCAGATCGACGCGTCTTTCCGCGGTCCCAAGCGGGACTGGTGCTGGGCCGACTTCAACCCCCTTACGGTGCGAGCGGCGGCGGCGGATGGCGTGACACTCGACCCCGCAGATGGTCTGGATCGGCAGGAACGGCTATGGCTGCTGGCCAATGTCACGCGTTACATGCAGGAGACCTGCGACTGGGCGCACGCATTGTCGCCGGCGTCACTGCCCATCTATTCGCACTCGCTGCAGTTTCCCGGCTTTCCGGGAGACACGCTGAACCATCCCATGTCTGAATACGCCTTCACGCCGGGTTCGCTGACCGGTTTGGAAGTGATGTTCGGCGCGGTGCGTGACTTCGAGTCCGTGCGGGAGTGGGGCCCATGGGCCAACGTCAACCGCGAAGAGACCGACGGGCTGCACATCGACTGGCACCTCTGGGACCTGCGCCTGACCTACATCATGGGCGGCGCGCTGTATAACATCTACAACTGGCCGCTGGTCGGCTCCCACCGGGTCATGGCCTATTACCAGCGGTTCGCACGGGAGCGTCCTGTGTCGGTGGCGTCGGCGCCCATGAAGCCGCAACCCGACGGATCGGCGATCTGCTCGCTATCGCTGGCGACACGTGCGGCCAACCTGATGAACCTGCAGGTAGATCCGGGCCACACCGGCGAGTTGTTTGTATCTGTACGGGCAAACGATCGGTTGGTTGCGTGGACCCGGACAGGAGCGCCGGACCGAGACGGCTGGATCACCGCCCGGTATGGTCAGGCGTTTGAGGCGCCGCGGCCGGACACGATGCCGGAACGGGTCACCCAACCCGACCCTGTACTGCGTGTGCAAGTCACCACCGTTACCGGTAAACCGTTGGCGGTTCGTGCCGGAAACGCCGCATTGGACTTGCGCATCGAACGCAACCTGAGTCTCTATACTATTCACATGGCGAGGCATTCCCGATGACCAATCGAGAGCGTATGAAGACACTGTTCGCCGGCGGTGTCCCCGACTACCCGCCGCACTTTGAGCTGGTGTTTCAACTGGAGCGTGAAGCATTCGGTATCGAGATGCCGGATCCGCACGCGGGGGTACAGGAGGCGCAGCGCTGGGCGGACCTGCATGTGGAGATCGCGGAACGGCTGGTGGATACATACGGCTGGGCAGCGGTAACGGGTGACATCGCCAGGTTGCGCACCGCTGTGGGTGACCGTGCGATGGTGTACGCGTTCAATGGAAGCGGTACATTCTGGTTGATGCCCGGAAATGAGATGCTCGCGTTCTCTCAGATGCTGTTCGAACAGCCCGAAGAACTGCACCGGCAGGCGCGCATCAAATGCGATGAATCCATTCAGCTGGCGCGCCAACAGGCCGATCAGGGCGCTGAGTTCATCTGCATCAACTCGGATTACGGCTTCAACACCGGCCCGTTCATCTCGCCGCGGCACTTCGCCGATCTGGTGACGCCTTACCTGACGGAGATCGTCTCGGCGATCCACGACCTGGGACTGCCGGCGATCCTACACTCGGACGGGAACCTGAACGCCATCCTGGATCAACTGGTTTCCACCGGATTGGATGGCTACCAGTCGGTCGACCCGCAGGGCCACATGGACATCGCCGCTGTACGCGCCCGCTATCCGAACTGGTTGCTCATGGGTAATGTGGAATGCGCCATGCTGCAGGACTGTAATGATACGCGCATCCGCGAGGGCGTGCGCTATTGCATGGAACACGGCGGTGTGGGAAAACGGTATATTTTCAGCAGCAGCAACTGTATCTTCGCCGGCATGCCGCTGGAGAGTTATCATACGATGCTGGACGAATACCACCGCTTATGCGCCGGTTGCTCTCCGACCGGAGCAGGAAATACTGTTGGGTGAGGTAAACCATCAGACTGAAGGATAGCGTTTACATGCGCTGCCAGTTCAAACAACTTAGGAGAGTCGCCGATGACTGTACTGTGGATAGCCATAGGGTTGCTGGTACTGGTGATCTTGTGGATCATCGCCATCTATAACAGGCTGGTGGGGCTGCGTGAGCGGTTCCGGAACGCCTGGAGTCAAATCGACGTGCAGTTGAAGCGGCGTCATGACCTGATCCCCAATCTGGTGGAAACCGTGAAGGGATACGCCGCACACGAACGCCAGACGCTGGAAGCCGTTACCAAAGCCAGACAGATGGCCGTCGACGCAAAAAGCATCGCCGAAGCGCAGCAGGCGGAGAACATGCTCACCAGCACCCTCCGATCGCTGTTCGCCGTTGCCGAAGCATACCCCGACCTGAAGGCCAATCAGAACTTTATGCAACTGCAGGAAGAGCTGACGGCGACGGAGAACAAGATCGCCTTCGCCCGCCAGCACTACAACGACGTGACCAACCTGTACAACACCGCCATAAAAGTGTTCCCGGCGTCGATTGTGGCCGGATCGTTCGCGTTTACTGAGCAGCCGTATTTCGAAATGGAAGCCGGTGAGCGCGAGGTTCCGAACGTCCGGTTCTAATGAACCCCGGCGCCTCCGGAAATCCATATGAACCGCTAGAGGGTCTGGGCTACTTCAGCGCCAGTGACACGCGCACCGTCGACCCGGATGTCTATTCGCCGCCGGGACCGGTGCGCCGTCGCTGGATGTTTGAGGAACAGATCGCGGCGAATCTACGCGGCACGGCGTTCCTGTTTGTGCTGTTTATGCTGCTGTTAGCCGCCGTGGGCTGGGCGGTAGGGATACTCACCCTTCCCGGGTATGAGTGGTATGTCATGGCGTTGGTGTTGCTGGTTGGGGCGGGTTGGAGCCTGTACGCCTATCTCAAGTCGGATGACATGGTACTCGGTTTCGCCGCGGCTAAACCGGTCAGCAAAGCCGACCAGCCCATGCTGTTCAATACGCTGGAGGGACTGTGTCTGGCGGCGGGCGTGCGCTCCATGCCGAAACTGTATCTCATCAACGACAGCGCCCCCAACGCGTTCGCCACCGGACGGGACCCGGACAAGGCCGCCATTACCGTGACCACCGGCCTGTTGGACAAACTGAACCGGTATCAACTGGAAGGCGTTCTGGCGCATGAGCTTAGCCATGTGGTGAACCGCGACGTACTGGTATCAACCTTCGCTGCCGTCCTGGTGGGATGCATCGTGTTGCTGTGCGACTACATGCGTGAATGGATGTGGTGGGGTTCACGCCCTGGCAGTTACCGCGTCTCCCGAAGGTCACGTGACAGCGGCGGCGGAGTTGTGGCGTTAGTGCTCGCACTGGTGATCATTGTATTGGCGCCGCTGGTTGCGCAGCTGTTGCGGCTCGCTGTATCCCGCAACCGGGAGTACCTGGCCGACGCCAACGCGATCAAACTGACGCGGTACCCTCAAGGGCTGGCCGGCGCGCTGGAAGTGATCGCCGCAGACACAGAACCGCTGGAGGTCGCCAATAAAGCCACCGCTCACCTGTACATTTACAACCCGTTGCGCGACCATCAAGGTTGGACGAACGCGTTGTTCAGTACGCACCCTCCGGTGGAAGAGCGCATCGCGCGGCTGCGTCAGATGTAGATCCGTTGTGTCGCCGATGACAGGTAAGATGAAGATGACCGCACTGCCAGCCGCAATGCCCGGTGTGCGACACTTCGATGCGGACTTACCTTTTCGGAGACATCGATGAAAGAGAGCCAGCAAGGCGCACGCATCGCTGTATTCCTGATCTGGGCCGGGGTCGCGACCTTGGTTGCCGGCGTGTGGCTCAGTGTGTTGAGCGTAGCGCACATCGACCGCGAGTCCCGCAGAGAACTGCTCAACCAGGCACAAACGCTGGTCCACGCACTGAGCCCGGTGCGTATCCAGGCGTTGGCCCAGCACCCTGCATCGGACGGTCCCGAATACCTGCGGGTCCGAAGGCAGCTGATGCTGGCCCGACCGCTGATCCCAAAATGCCGTTTCCTGTACCTGATGCATCGGCTGCCCGATGGACGGGTCGCGTTTCTGGCTGATTCGGAACCAGAGTCGTCACCCGACTATTCGCCGCCAGGCCAGGTGTATCCGGAAGCCTCGTTGAAACTGCTGGCGCTTTGGCGCAGCGGCGCTGCGTTTACCGAGGGACCTGAAGATGACCGTTGGGGCCGCTGGATCAGCGCACTGGCGCCGGTCACTGATCCGTCCAGCAGAGAGGTGATCGCGGTGCTGGGGCTGGATGTCGACGCCCGCGATTGGATCCTGCGCCAATGGCAACCGATCGCACCGTTGATCGCAGCCACCGTGGTGCTTTTCCTCCTGTTATGCGGAACCGGACTGATCCTCAAGGCGCAGGCAATCGGCCGGATCTCACTCCCTTCCCGATGGCGGCCCTGGATAGAGCCGGGACTGGTCGGCATTACTGGAACGGTGTTATCTGCAACCATCGCGGTCATGATGTGGCAGTTCGACGGCATAACGGCTCGACGTCACGCGTCAAACCTGGCCATCTCCACCACTGAGTCGGTTGTATGGTACATGAAAGCGATCCGCGATCGGGATATGGAAGCCATCGTGCGGAATGTCACCATCGCCCCGGAGCGCCCGGACCGGCTGCGCGTTGCGGTCAACCACTTGACACAGGATCACGCTCAGACCGGCTGGTGGCTTGTCCGCTGGCGTGAGACATCGCCGACGGCTCCATCCCATCTGGACGTGATAGAGCACGTCGGCAGGCCCGAAGCGCCAGACCACCTGGCGGGTGGTCTGCAGACGTACCCCGGACTGGAGACGGCGATCCGCGAAGCACAGCAAACAGGGTGGGCGACAGCGGCGAAACCGGTCAAAACAACCGGCGGGCAGTATGTGGTGATGGCTGTGAAACCGGCTGACCCTGGCGACCGGTCGTTCGTCATCCTGGAGTTTGATCCGGCCGCCATTATACAGCACGCGGTGGACACCTCCGTCTGGATGTACGATCAACCCGCGACGATGCGGCTGGGCTGGCTCAATCCGGACGGGAGCGATATGACGCTGGCCGAGGTCCGACGCCGGGGTGCGACAGCGGAACGCCGTCCAGAGTGGGTCACGGCGCCGGTGTTCATGTTTGGTGCGATGTTTACCATAGGCGTGGATATTGCGGCGCATCGACCCCATCTGTTGAATATCGGCGCCGTACTGCTGTTGGGGCTGGCAGTCACGGCGGTGGCGGCCGCACTGGTGACGCTGTTTGTGCAGCAGCGCGATGCGCTCGAGCGCGCCGTGGCCGCACGAACACAGGAGCTTCGGCACCGGCAGGAGTTGCTGACCCGCGCAGAGGCGCTGGCCCGGTTGGGTCACTTCCGGTACCAGGCGTCAGACAGAGCGTTGATGGAGTGTTCCGATACCATTCGGGATATGGCGGCGATGGATCATACAACCGCGCTTGTTCAGATAACACCGGTATTGGAGCGCGTACATCCGGATGATCAAGCCGTTCTGCAGACGTTATCGGCCGGCCTGCAATCAGACGGTGAGGCTGCCGGCGAACTGCGGCTGATCCGCCCCGATGGCGAAGTCGTATGGGTACGCATACAGGCACAAGCGGAAAGAGACTCCGTGACCGGTGATGTCTATGTGTTCGGTACGATGCAGGACGTCACCGTAGCCAGGAACACCGAAGAAGAACAACGGCGGCTCCGGGATCAGTTGGATCAGGCGGCTCGTATGGAGTCGGTAGGCCGTTTGGCCGGCGGTGTCGCGCATGACATCAACAACACCTTGCAGGCGATCAGCGGTTTTGCACAAATGGCTTTGGAACGGCCCGGCATCGACCCGGAAGTCGCTTCAGATCTGGACGAGATCCGTCAGGCCGCTACGCGATCATCAGACCTGACGCGCCAACTGCTGGCGTTTGCCCGCAGACAAGTCATTAAACCGGTGGAACTGGACCTCAACGCGGCGGTAAATCATGTGGCGCCGCTGATAAGGCAACTGCTTCCGGCAGATATCGAACTGCAATGGCGTCCCGGCGCGCTCAGCCATATGGTTTGCATGGACCCGTCTCAGATCGATCAGATACTGATCAACCTGGTGGTGAACGCCCGCGACGCCATCGGCTCAAATGGCATCGTGCTAGTCGAGACCTCCATGTGTTTTCTGGATGAACACTGGTGTGATGGACATCCCCCGATGCGCCCCGGTCTGTACGTCGTGTTGTCGGTGTCAGACACAGGCGCCGGCATGACGCCAGAGGTAGCGCGGCATATCTTTGAGCCGTTCTACACCACCAAGGATGTAGGCGAAGGCGCGGGACTGGGGCTGGCGACAGTTTACGGGATCATGCAGCAAAACGGCGGTTATGTCACAGTCTACAGCGAGCCGGGTATGGGCGCCACATTTCATGTCTACATGCCCGCTGCGCCGGCGGTGATTGCCGGTGAGCCCACGCCTGTGGAACCCGTACGAGGCGGCAGCGAAACCATTCTGCTGGCTGAAGATGAAGCGTCGCTTCTGCGGTTGGCCTATCAAATGCTGACGTCGCTGGGATACCGGGTTCTCAGCGCCCAGCATGGCGCCGAAGCGCTATCGCTGGCCAGACTGCATGACCAACCCATTGATCTGCTGCTCACTGACGTGGTGATGCCCTATCTGGACGGGCCTGGGCTGGCGCGTGAGTTGAAGTCGGTTCATCCGGGAGTTCGGGTCCTCTATATGTCCGGTTATCCAGCCAGCCTGATACAAAGCCGCGGTGTTGTGGCGGACTCGGTACCGATTTTGGCCAAACCGTTCAGCCGTGAAACACTGGCGCTCGCAGTCCGGAGCGCCCTTGATGCTTGACGGTACCGCGGGTCGGCCGCCCGTCCGCACTGTAAGGAGATTGGCAGCCGTGCCAAAGAGCCGAAGGAGGCTGTCATGGGCCTAAGTCTCGACACCGCCCTGCTGGTGGGGCTGAACGATCACGACAGAGAAGCCGCAACGGAACTGCTGTATGCGCGGGGGTACCGGGTATGCGCCTGCCAGACGGCGGATGATGTCGGTGCGGCGCTGTGCGACGGGCCCTCCGCTCTGCTGGTGGTTGATCCGCAAACACCGGAACTGGATGCATACGCGCTGTGCCTCCAAATACGGCAGTCACCTGACAGCCCCTTGCGGAACTGCCCCATCGTGCTGCTCTCCGCAGTCTGGACCACTTCATGGGTGCGCGCCACTTGGCCGGATCTGGCTCCGGTGGCATGTTGCGCGTCACCACTGGAGACAGAGACCCTCTGGCGGGCGATTTGTGACGCTCAGATTTCGGCCGACACATCACCCGTGTTGCTGATGCTGACTGCCGACTCAGATCTGACCGACGCACCGACAGCAACGCCGACAAACACGCGCTTGTGTCGGGCCTCGGGGGATGACACCGCTGCATGGCCGCAGGGCGACGTTCAGATGGTGCTGATAGATGGCCGCGGCCGCAGAGACCTGGAAACGGTGGCGCGCCAGGCGCGGAACCGCTGGCCTGATGCCGGCATCGTGGTACAGGCTCAAACAGGCGATCGCTTGGGCTGGTGGTTGGCCGAACTGGGTATACTCCGTTCCGATAGCGATGACATCGATACCCTCTGGATGGTGTGCCGTGAGGCCTGGCGTCACCGTGCGCTCACCAACATGGAACGGACAGCCACACGCACGCGGATGCAGGCGCTAGCAGACGCAGATCGGTTCCGCCGGTATGTTCAGGATGCGCCGTATGGCCTGCTGGTGGCGGATGCGACAGGTCGCTACGTGGATGTCAATGACGCGTCCTGCACGATTTCCGGATATACGCGAGAGCAGTTATTGTCCATGTCAATCGCCGACCTGCTGCCGCCGTCCGCCGTCGAAGCCGCGCGCAGCCACTTTGATACGGTCAAGCGGGAAGGCTCAGCCGACGGTGTGATACCGTTCATCCACGCTTCCGGCGAGACGCGGCTGTGGTCGGTCAAGGCCGTGAGACTGTCCCCGGACCGGCATTTGGCGTTTGTTCAGGACGTGACTGAGCGACACGCGGTAGAGACCCGCCTGATCACCAGCGAAGCGAAATACCGCGCCGTAGTCAACAACACCCATGAAGCGGTCTATGTGGCGCAGAACGGCGTCATCGTGTTCGCCAATCCGGTGTGCGCTGCGATGAGCGGTTATGACCTGAATGAACTGATCGGCATGCGGATTGATGCACTGGTCTGCGATGAGGACCGCCAGCGGGTGGTGCAGACACACTGGGATCGGATGCAGGGTACCGCAGGAGACGGCGTCGGCCGGGCATCTGTCCGTACAAAACAGGGCGAGAGACGGCTGGTCGAGTACCACGCCAGCATCATCGAGTGGGAAGGCGCCCGCGCCACACTCAATCTGCTGTTGGATATCTCCGAGCGCGAACAGGCGTTGGAGACGCTGCGCAGCCGTGAAGCGCTGCTGAGCCGTATCTTCGAGATCCTGCCGGTCGGTTTGTGGATCGCTGACCGAACGGGCAAGCTGATCCGAACCAACGCAGCCGGTCGGGCGATCTGGGGAGCCGAACCTCATGTGGGCCCCGATGAGTACGGCGTCTTTTCAGCCAGACGGCTGCCCTCTGGGGAACCGGTGGCGCCGGATGACTGGGCGTTGGCTCACAGCCTGACCGAGGGTGTAACGGTGGTCGATGAACTGCTGGAGATAGATGGATTTGACGGGGTCAAGCGCATTATTCTGAACTACACAGCGCCTGTGTTTAATGACGCAGGCGATATAGAAGCGGCCATTATCGTTAACCAGGATGTCACATCGCGCATAGAGGCGGAACGCGCACGCGAACGGCTGCAAGAACAGTTGATCCAGGCGCACAAGATGGAGTCAGTGGGGCGGCTAGCCGGTGGCGTCGCGCACGACTACAACAACATGCTGCAGGCGATCATCGGTTACCAAGAAGTGGCGAAGCAGAGCGCTGTTCCGGGGAGCCAGCAGTACGACGCGCTCGTAGAGATCGGCAAGGCGGCGCAGCGGTCATCAGAAATCACGCGTCAACTGCTGTCGTTTGCCCGGCAGCAGCATCAGGATCCCCGCATCGTGGATGTAAACGATCTGGTCACCGACAACGCACGCCTTCTTGGACGTCTGGTAGGCGAACACATCAGTTACCGGATCATCACCTGTGGAGGCGCGCCCTGTGTCAACATCGATCCCACTCAGTTCGAGCAGGTGCTGACAAACCTGGTGGTGAATGCGCGCGACGCCATCGACGCAGCGGGCACAATCACCGTCAGCACATCCTGCGTGACGCTAACTGAGGATGAGGTGTCGCCCTGGCCCGGCGCCGCGCCGGGAGAGTACGTCCGCCTGACAGTGTCCGACACAGGGCGCGGTATCGCACCCGAGTCTCTGAAGCACCTGTTTGAACCGTTCTACACGACCAAGGGGGTTGGAGAAGGCACCGGATTGGGTCTCTCCATCGTGTATGGCATAGTCTGCCAGAACCACGGCGTCATCCAGGTGGAGAGCGCCATGGGAACCGGCTCTGCATTCCACATTAATCTGCCGCGCTGCGCTTGTGACGCGGTCACTCAACAGCCAACGCTTCCAGACGCCGCACCGCATCGGCACGCGGGAACCGTTCTTCTCGTCGAGGATGAACAGGCGATTCTGAAGCTGGTTAAGCGCGTGCTGGCAGAGCAGGGGCACACGGTGTTGTCTGCGCCGACCCCTGATGCCGCCCTGGCGCTGCTGCAAACGGTCGATAGCCCTGTTGACCTGCTGATCACGGACATTATCATGCCCGGTATGAACGGAATTGATCTCGCGCAAATGGTCACCCGTACCCATCCCGAGACTCGCTGCCTGTTTATGTCCGGATATGCCACCGAGGTAGTCGCCCAGTATGGCGTTGACATGGGCAACGCCCGTGTCCTGCAGAAGCCGTTTACGGTGCGTACGCTGCTGGATGCGGTACGCGACGCGCTCAACTAAGCCGGCGGCATCCGGGCGTCATGGGTGATCCGTATCCCTGCGCTGCTCAATCTGTATCGCCGCCGGCAGAGCCAGCCCTGCGCTCACCTGCATGGCCTTGAACAAGGCATTCGGAACCACGCATCCGGCGCAACAGCCTTTCAGCGTACTCCGCGCGGCGGTCAGTATGGCGCCATCGAAACCAGCGCCGACTTCGTCGTACGCGTCGACATCGCCCAAACCATCTGCCAAACGGCGGATGTTAGGACAATCCGTTTCGACGGAGAAGCGCACCACCTGTTCGGCGTCACATGCAGCATGGATCTGTGTGGTAAAACCGCATACGCCTGCGTGTACGGTACTATGAACGGGCATGTTCTCTCCCTGTCATCAGCGTTCGGACCGGCAAGGGTTTCAGGCCAGGCGGCTGGTGATCAGTGTGACGATGTCAGCCGGCGTGAGCACCTTTCCAGCGGAGACCACTTCGCCGTCGATCGCCAGTCCGGGAGTGATCATAATGTTGAACTTCATGATCTCTTTGATATCTTCGACCTTTTCCACTTCGGCCGTGACACCGGCGTCCTGAAGCGCTTTATACACGTTGTCGGTGAGTGTTCGGCATTTGGGACAGCCAGTTCCCAATATCTGGATCTTCATGGTGTACCTCCTGATGAGCCGCAGCACAGAGTGTTTGCTATTTGGCATTATAACCAAATATAACGCGGGTAGCCATTACCAATGCTGCTGGTGGACTGCGGTATAGGCGTCAAACTCGAAAAACGGGTTGTGTCCAAGCCATCTGTGCGGCGTGGCCGTAGACCTCGCACCGGACATACGGCGAGTTGAACAGCGCCAGATCGACCTCCAGCGCAGTATCCGCTGTGCGATAGAGTACACAACCGCCCTGACCGATCAACCGTATCTCCTGAGCCTGACGGCAGTGCACCGACATCGTGGAGCCTTGCAACGTCAATCGGTCCAGCACCACACCGCTTGATGCATAGAAACGTCCCTGTTTCAACGCTTGAAGTAAGTCTGCAGCCGCCAGCGAAGGGCTCTGCACCCAGACCGCGCCACGGCCGATGTGATCCACCGCATGTGAGTCATCACTGGCGTACCCCCACACGCGCCGTCCTGTTTGAAGCAGCAGGTCCCATTTGTCTGAGGCGAATTCCGAACCTTCGAGTACCTCAATCACCCCGTTATAGACTTCGACGCCATCGTAACCGGTACGCTCTAGCAACATCTCCCGACGGTAATGAGGCGTGAGTTGCCAGTTGGGATGGTTGAGGACCAGCAGTGTGTCGTCCCCTGCCAACGCGTCCAGCAGAGTCGCGTGGTCATCGATCTGGATCGCCCGTTCCAGTATGGAGAGATCTGTGGAATAGACGCCTGTGTGACAGCCTCCCGCCGCATCGTTCCACTCGATCCCCGGTATGTAGACCAAGCGCGGATCCAACGGTTCACTGAGGGTCAAGTGATCGGAAACCGCGAGAAACCGATATCCGCACGCAACATACCGGTCCAGCGACTCCTGCATGGGTATGGTCGCACAGCCGCTGGCGGGGCTGGTGTGCGCATGTAAGTTGCCCTTCCACCAATCGCCATGGTTCGGCCCGTAGGGGCCGGTCCAATCTGACATGAAGCACCTCCGCATGGCTCTTGACAATCCGGTTCACCGCGGTTGTCATGGAGTCCTGCATCGGTCACCGTTCCAGCATATTGACCACATACTCCGCGAACGGTAAAGCGCACGTGAACGCCGGTGACACAGCGTTCAACACATGCAGGCTGTGAGCGCTCTGTTCGATCACGAAGTCCATCTCCAACTGCCGATCGCTCAACCGCATCAGTTGCGCCCGGATACCCGGGCGTCCCCAATGCCGGAAATGCGCCGACTCCACACCGTCCGCCAACTGCGCCGCCTGGCGGACCATATGCGGACGCCAGTACTTGCGCATCTCCGCAACGGCCAGTTGCCGGAACGCGAAACCGGCGCGGAACCACAGCCCGGGCAGCAGCCGCATTGCCTGTAACAACTC
>CAZHSN010000054.1:4224-21837 GCA_964535125.1 uncultured bacterium | reverse complement strand
CCCGCGGGCGAAGCCCGCTTCACCCCCGTGCGGCCAACGGCCGCACTTCACCCCCAGCGTGCGGGGCGCCAGCCCCGCGGCCCGCAGGGCCGCTTCACCCCCAGCGTGCGCCCCATCAGGGCCGCTGTACGTGCGGGCAGTCGCGCATCTTCCAATCCCCGCCCCACACCAGACGCAGCGCACGCGCTTCCGCGCCATACCGTTGCCACCATTCCTCCGGAGCGTTCCAGCTGGGGCGGCCGTCCTTCAGCCAGCAGCAGTCCATGGCGCGCCCGTCGCTGTGCGGACCCGGCACCAGCCGGCGCGTCACGCGCGGTTTATCCGCCGTAAACCCGGCCAGGCGCGCCTGTTTGCGCTCTTCCGGATCGAACCCGGCTCGGCGCAGCGCGTCATCGCTGCGTCCTTGCGCGTATAACAACCGCTGCCGCTCCGGACTGCGCCAGGTCTCCCACACCAGCAGGGGCAGACCGGCGGCGCGCACCGCGCGCACCAGCTTCCGGAACTGGCTGCGCGCCTCCGGTTTGACGCGCGGATGATCCAGCAGGGCGTCACGAGCGGTCAGTTCCATGCGGTTCTCCTTTCATCTCTTCCTCATGCCACTCCAGATAAGGCGGCTCGGCCTGCTGCAGGTTGAGCTGCACCAGCGGTCGGAACAACTGCGGGCGCAGTACCCGCTCAGCCAGTTCGCGCCGCAGCGCACGCAGATGCATCTGCAGCACCCGGTAATGCACCTGTCCCAGCGCCAGCGAACCGACCCGCAGGCTCTCATCGGTGGTCAGCGTCTGCCCCAGCACCGCCTTGGCGATCTCGCGGTTGTGGAACAGCACCGCCTGCTGGAACGCCGCGCCTGCCGGCAGGCTGCCTTCCATCAGGTCGATACGCACGTCGTCCGGCACCACCAGCGCCGACTTGGCGCGCAGCCGCTCCAATACGGCTAACAGTTCGCGCCGTTCCGCTTCGGGGGTATTCCGCGGCAACTGGCCGCGTACGGTGGGCGCACCATACCGCTCCAGCGACTCCTGCCAGCACCGCAGCAGCCGTTGTTTGGCCTGCCAGTGTCGCCATGCGGCGTGCAGGTCGCTCTGGCCCCGTGTCTGCGCATACCGGCGGTTATACACCCAGATGACGAACTTGTCGCGAGGCAGCGCGGTCTCGCGTCCATCCGGTTCACGCACCAACAGGCGGGTGAGGTTGCCGCAGGCGTCGCTCTCCAGCCGGAACAACGCCGGATCCCGCAGACGCACGGACCGCCACCCGATCCAGCCATCGGCGGTTCGATCGTCATACCAGGCGTATGTCACCTCCTGGATTGACATCCCATACGCCAACGCGTCCAGCGCCTGCCACAGCACCTCATACAGCCCTCCCTCCAGCCGGGTGAGGGCCATCTCCGTCAGGTCGGCAGCGGCGCGGTCCTGTGCGCGGTCACTGGCCGGGACGGTACGCCAGCGCGCGTCCATCACCCCCAGCCGCTTGGTCTGCACCACCGCCTGCACCTGGGCGTCGGTCATCATGTGACGCCACGTCTCCAGGTCCGGCTGTCCGCCCGCCGGTTCGTCAAACGAAAAGGCCGCGGCAATCTCGGCCGCGGCCCGTTCCCGGTCCATTCCCTGGCGCCTCATCCGACGCCAGATATCGTTCAGCACGCTCAATGCATCAGCGCCTCCACCGCATCATCCGGCTGCGCCGCCCGCCGTGCGCCCGCTTGCAGCAGGGCGTCCATCAGCGCCGCAGCCTCTCCACCGGCATAGTCCCAGACTTCCGGTGCGCCGTCGGCCAGCACTACCCGCACACCGCGCTGACAGGCCGCCAGCGCCTCCTGCAGGTTGGCCAGATTCCCGTACCCGAAGCAGGCCGGCGCAATCAACACCCCGTCAGCGTGCTGCAGCAGTGTGCGCAGTTCGCGTCGCGACTCATCGGAGATCGGACTGAACGGCGCTTCGGTCACCAGTTCCAGCCCCATCTCAGACGCGAGTTGCTCATCGCTGTCCAGCAGGTTGAGCACCCCCACCGAAACCTGGCAGCCGGCGCGCACCAGAGCACCGATCCAGGGTCCTCCCGCACCGCCGCCGGCGACCACATGGATGCGAGGCCCCTGCGCGCGATGCACACTGCGCTCGTGCATGCGGGGCAATACATGCGGCCGTCCGGTGGCCGGGTTCACACGCACCCAGGCGGCCAGGCTGAACACATCCAGCAACAGCGTCTCATTCACCACCTCTTCAGGCGCTCCATCCGCGGCCAGTCTGCCGCGGTTCATGACCAGCATCCGGTCGGTGAACTCCGACGCCAGGTTGATGTCATGCAGCACCGCCAGCACGGTTAACCCGTCCCGTCGGTGCAGGTCGCGCAGCAGCGTCAGCAGGGAGATCTGATGGGACACATCCAGATGGGTGGTGGGTTCGTCCAGCACCAACAGGGGACATTCCTGCGCCAGGGCGCGCGCCAGAATCACCCGCTGCCGTTCGCCGCCGCTCAACGCGCTCAGCCGCCGATCGGCCAGATGCGCCACGCCCACGCGTTCCATGGCGCGCCGAGCCACCTCGCGATCCTGACGGGTCTCATGGCCCCACCAGCCCACATACGGTGCGCGTCCCAACAGCACCACCTGCTCCACGGTGAACGCACCGGGAGTCTCTTCGCGCTGGGGCACAAACGCCATCCGCTGGGCCAACTGCCGCGGCGGGATCCGGTGTACCGGTCTCTGTTGAAACAACGCCTCGCCGGAGTGCGGCGCCAGCACACCGCTCAGCACCCGCAGCAATGTGGACTTGCCGCAGCCGTTCGGCCCCAGTATCGAGGTCATCTCACCCGGCAGCAGCGTAAACGTTATGTCCAGCAGCACAGCATGCGCACCGTATCCGGCGTGCATCTGGCGGCATGCGATCAGTGGAGTCTCCATCCCTTCCATTCTATCGCCGGTCGGCGTCCGTCGCGTCCGGCCAGATCGCCCGCTCGTCGGGGTTGGCCGGAGCGACCGTCGCCAGACACGGCCGGAGATAGGGACGCAGCCGCCGCTGACCGCGCGTGATCAGCCCGAACGGATCGGACACGTCGATCGCGCCGCTGCCGCCTTCACCGATCCGCAGACCGGCCTGAGCGCGTGACTCCACCGAACCGGGCTCCCGCAGAACGGCCGCCAGCAACTCGCCTGCCAGCGTCTCGGTCGCACCACGCACCACCACCGGTAGCGCCTCGGGCTCCCAGCCGCTGGGATCCAGCGAGGCTTCGATCACCGGCAGCAGATCGGTCAGCAGTTGATCGACCTGCGTGTCACGTTCGGATCCGCTGAGACCGGCGACGCGCTTCACCATATCTCGCGTGACATGCAGTCCCATACGCCCTCCTTTCGGTCTGTGTCGGTCGGGAGCCGGCGGTTCCGCCCGCCGGCCCCCGTAACAGCGCCTCTAGGCGCTGACCACCCGACGTCGCGGTCGGGCAGATCCCTGCGCGGCCGTCTCCCCGTCCGCCGCCTCAACCTCCGGCTGACCCCGCAGCGCCAGCGCCAGCGACACGTCCCGTGTCGCCTGCTGCACGGCGTTCAACGACCGCGTGTTGGCCTCCACCGCGCGCTGCAACCCTTCCAGATGGCGCTGCAAGGTGGTCTCCTGCTGCTGGATCACACGCTCCAACGCCCGCAGCACCATGCGCGCTACGCCCCACTGGGCCGACAGCACCGCGCCGGCCAGCGCCACGACCTGTGCCCACAGTTCCAGTTCCGTCATACGGTTCAGTCTCCCGGCTGTGCGCCGTATACGGTCTGCCACAGGCCGTAGCCCACCCCGTAACGGGCGCGCGCGCCGCAATAGATGACGTCCCGCAGGAACAGCGTCTCGCCGTCCACCGGGTTGGCGGTAGTGCGCAGTTCCAGCGGCACATCCTGACGCTCCTGAAAGATCACGCCGCGCATCGTCCGGCTGGTGTCCAGTACGAACCACTCCGTGCCGGTGATGTGCGGCGACACAACCAGCGACAGCGCGCCCTGCAGCGCGTTGCGGTAGGGCGTCCCCGGATCCGACTCGCGCACCACCACCGGCGACTCCAACAACTCGGCGGCGGTCCAGCGTAACCGTGGCCCCACCAGCAGCGTATTGGGATTGATGCCCAGCGGACGCCCTTTGTCGTCGGCGAACAGCATCATCGCGCTGATCGCCTCCTGCAGTGCGTCGTTGCTCAACACGGCGCTGGTGGTGTTCACTTGCGCACCCGCGCCGGTGAGGTGGTTCGACGCAAACAACGGCTTCCCATCGTAGCACGCGGTGTCAAACCCGTTAAGTAACGCCTCAATCACCAGCCGGTCGCGGTGATGGGCGGCCTCACGGCCCAACTCCTGGATCCGCATCCGCACCGCACCGATCTGGTCATCCTCCAGCGCCCGGCGCTCCACCGCCAGCGTCGCCTCCCAGGTGCGGTCCTCAATCAGGTAACTCCAGGCGTTCAGTTCCTGCGGTTGGCGTTCATCAACGAACTCACGCATGGCGGGAAGACTGCCCAGCCACCCGTAGCGCTGTACAGGCTGCGACACCCGCACCACCGTCGCCAGCCGGCTGTAAACCAACTGATCGGTGACTTCACGAAACGCCGCCATGAAGTCGGCGCGCAGGCCGGCCTCCAGCAACGGCGTGATATCTGATCGCGTCAGCATCGTATCACCTCCCTTTCAACTGACCGACAGATCGATGCGTACGCGCCCCAACGTGGACGACAGCACATCGACCAGCGTGCCGACCTGCGGTCCGGCTGTGGATGATGTGCTGATCGTGTTGTCATCAGAGGCATACATCGGCTGACCGGTCCACTGACGGGAGAGTCCCGTGGCATGGTACACGTAGGTTCCGCGCTTGATGACCCGGCAGACAGCGCCCCCCGCCACCCCGCCGGCGTTACT
The DNA here is from genome assembly GCA_964535125.1 of uncultured bacterium. Lineage (GTDB taxonomy): Bacteria > Armatimonadota > HRBIN16 > HRBIN16 > HRBIN16 > CAZHSN01. The sequence continues at coordinate 16,949 of CAZHSN010000054.1, read as the reverse complement.
CACCGACTCGATGGCCACGCCCGCAAAGGCGTCATCCGCGTTGCCGCGCGCCGGGTACAGATACCCGTCAGCACGCAGACTCACCAGCGCTCCCTTCCAGATCACCGCGCCCGCTCCCAACGGGTACGCAATCAGCTCTCCGCTCTTTCCCAGGGCGTCATACGCCGCCGTCAACGCCGCCATACGGTCTCCTCCTGTCGCTCTCGAGCGGCCTCAGCCAGCGTCTTCAGGGGCACATCGCCCCAGTGCCGCAGCAGCCAGGCGCGCTGTTCATCGGTAAAGGGCATGTCGTCATCAGGTACCGTCAGCGCCCGTTCGCTGTACAGGTCCAGTGCGGGCATCGCCTCCATCAGCTTGCGGAACAGGGTCGCGGCGTCCAGGCTTTCCTCACCGAACCGCACCATCGTACCGGTGGCCTGAAGCAGCGCCCGCGCATAAGGCGCCGCCGCGGGCGTCAGTCGGCCGCGCTGCATCCAGCCCGTTAGCAGAGCGTCCCTCTCCGCGTCCACCCGCGAAGCATCCGTGGGGGCGCTCACAGATGGCTGCGGCGTCTCCTCGGCGCCAACCACCGACTCTTCGTTCATCTGTTCCTCTCCTTCTCCGGCTTCGGGCGCCACCCAGTGCGCCGTAAACCGGCACGCATCACTCCACAGCCGCGCATCCGCCACCCGTGGCGCCGCCGTCACCGACACCTCCAGAATGCGCTGCAGATCGGGCGTCAACCCGACGCTCAATCCACGGATCCCAAGCCGCTGGATCAACGCCGCCGCTTCGGGCAACAGCTGCACGCGGCCGAACAGCTCTTTGCCGCGCTTCCAGACCCGCTTCAGGCTGCCCACTACCCATCCGCCGGCCAGATGCTCCAGCAGTACCGGCGCGGCATCCGTGAACGATTGGACCAGTTGATCCAGATGCGCTTCGGTCACGGTCAGTCCCCGATCGGGATACTCGCCGGCTTCAAACAACTTCGCATCACGCTCCATCGGCTCACCTCCCATACAGACACGAGGTATGTGGAATTATGTCAACCTGTCAGCAGGCACAGGGAGGAGATCCGCATGACTAGAGGGAATGAGTCTGCATGTACACACTGAATGGTCAAACCCGCATGGAAACCGCGCTGTCGCCATCCGGAGCGCCTCAACTGCCCTCGGTGATTCCGTATGAGGACATCTGCATACGGGACCACTGGACAGCCATCACCAATTGCGCCTGGTGGGCGCCGTACGATCCGGATGAGCGCATCCAACGCGTGTGGCGCACCGATGTGTTGAGCGCGATCCCGCAGGACTGGTATTGCCTGGACGCACACCCTCCGGTGGATTCGCTGCGCACCGTGCGCATCGAACAGCGCGCAGACAGCGTCTGGCGGGTGGATCAGTCCGGCAACCAAGTCCAACTGATACCGCCCTCTGTGTCCGGCGAACGGGAACTGCGTTCCACGCTGACGGTCTCTCCCCCCTGTCCTGCCAGTCGTGAAGCGGTGGACAGGCTGTTTGCCTCCAGCCCACAGCCGACCGAACCGCATGTCGGGCAGACACCGCAGCCGCCACGGTACGGCGCGCTGCAGGACCTGTATGCCGACCGCTTGCCCTACGCCCGGATCAACGCCCCCCTGTGGGACTGCTTCGCGTTGTGGGGATGCGAACGCACACTCATGATGGTGCATGAAGACAGTTCATTACTGGCGTATGCCTGTGAGCGGTACCTGGAGCGTGCGCTGCGCACGGTACCGCAGTTGACCGCCGCCGGTGCGCGGCTGATCTGGATTGAGGACTGCATGACCGACAGTATCAGCCCGGCAGCCTATCGCACCCTGAACCTGCCCGCGCTGCAGACGTTGACCCGCGCCATCGAAGCGCATGGACTCTACAGCGTGCATTACGCGACCGGACGCCTGACGGACCGCTGGGACCTGGTGCTGTCCAGCGGAGCCACCGCATTGGCGCTGGAGGAGAGCCGAAAGGGTTTTGTGCATGACATCGTGGAGATCGCCCGGCGCGTGGACGGACAGATGGCGCTGTTTGGCAACCTGGACGCCTGCCACGACCTGGAGCGCGCATCCATTGATGACCTACAGGTTGCCGTGGCCCGCCAACAAGAAGCCGCCCTGTACAATCGACGACGGTTCGTGATGAGTCTGGGTAGCCCCGTCACGCCCGGTACACCCATCGAACGCCTGCACCTCTGGCGGCGGCTGGCGCAAGCAAACTGATGTCGACCCCCTCATGGAGAGACCTGTTCAATCAGCTGCCCAGCCCGAGCGGCGGCCATGGGCCTGAAACGCACGCTGAGCCGCATGCAGCCGCTTGGATATCTTTGCAGGCATTAAACACGGGGGCGGGTATTCACCCGCCCCTTCTCATGGTCTCGCCATCCGTCACCCTGCGGTGGCTGCTGCAAGGCCTATACGGACTGCCTTACCCTTCGCCATACGCCCGAATCAGGATCTGCTTCAGCTCCTCTACCAGCGGGTAGCGCGGGTTGGCGCCGGTGCATTGATCGTCGAATGCGTTCAGCGCCAGTTCATCCAGGTGAGCGTGGAACTGCTCGCGGGTGATCCCGAACTCCGCGAAGCTTTTCTGCACGTGCAGCCTGTCCATCAGCTCATAAATGGCCGCTACCAGGCTGTCCACCCCCTCCTCGGGAGTCGAAGCCGGCAGCCCCAGCGCGCGCGCTATCTCCTGGTATTTGCGGTCCGCCACCGGATACTCGTACTTCGGGTACGCGGTGTACTTGCTGGGTGTCGACGCGTTGTACCGTATGACGTGCGGCAGCAGGATCGCGTTGGCGCGTCCGTGCGGCACATGGAACTGCCCGCCGATCTTGTGCGCCAGCGAGTGGTTGATTCCCAAAAAGGCGTTGGTAAACGCCATTCCGGCCATCGTCGAGGCGTTGTGCATCTTCTCGCGCGCCTTCTCGTTGGTCGGCTCCTCGTAGGCGATCGGCAGGTACTTGAACAGCATCTTGATCGCCTGAAGCGCCAGCGCGTCGGTGTAGTCGCTGGCCATGACCGACACATAGGCTTCCACCGCGTGCGCGAGCACATCCATGCCGGTGTCCGCCGTAACCGACCGGGGCACCGTATAGGTCAGCTCCGGATCGATGATCGCGATGTCCGGCGTCAGTTCATAGTCGGCCAGCGGGTACTTGATGCCGGTGGCCTTATCGGTGATAACCGCGAACGCCGTCACCTCCGAACCGGTCCCCGATGTGGTCGGTATACCCACGAAGATCGCCTTCTTGCCCAACTCGGGGAAGCCCATCGCCCGCTTTCTGATGTCGACGAACCGAAGCGCCAGGTCCTCGAAGCGGATATCCGGCTGCTCATAGAACAGCCACATACCCTTGGCCGCATCAATGGGTGAACCGCCGCCGAACGCGACCACCATGTCCGGGTTGAAGCTCATCATCCGCTCGACCCCTCGGTACACCGTGTCGGTGCTGGGATCCGGCTCGACATCCGAGAAGATCTCGCACTCCATCCCGGCCTGGTGCAGATAGTCCGCCACGCGGTGCACAAAGCCCAACCGAACCATAGTGGGATCGGTGACGATGAACGCCCGCTGGCGGCCCTTGATGTTCTTCAGGTACTCCAACGAGCCCTTTTCGAAGTAGACCTTGGGAGGCACCTTGAACCACTTCATGTTGATCTTCCTCTTGGACAGCCGTTTGACATTCAGCAGCGTCTTGGCGGTGACGTTCTCACTGGTCGAGTTGCCTCCGTATGCACCGCATCCCAGCGTCAGCGACGGATCCATGCGGTTGTAGATGTCACCAATCGCACCGAAGCTGGTGGGCACGTTCTCCAGGATACGGCTGGCCTTGACACGCTGGCTGTACAGCCGGATCACTTCGGGATCGGCGCTGAAGATACCCGCCGAGTGCCCCAATCCTTCGAACTTCACGATCTGGTCACACAGATCGATCGCCTCTTCGGTGCTTCCAGCCACGTAGAAGCCCAGGATCGGGCTGAGCTTCTCCCGGCTGAGCGGTTCCTGCGGCCCCACTTCGCGCAGACGGGCGATCAGCAGCTTGGTCGCGTCTGGAACGGTGATCCCGGCCAGTTCGGCGATGCGCGCGGCCGGCTGTCCGACCACCGCACCGCTCATGGCTCCCTTGCGCTCGTCAATAGCCACCGCCTGTACGCATCTGGCCTCTTCGTCGTTCAGCACATACGCCCCCTGAGCGGCGAACCGCGCCAGTACGGCATCGGCGATCTCCTGGTCGACGACCACGCTCTGTTCCGAGGCGCAAATAGTGCCGTTGTCAAATGTTTTGGACAGGATGATATCGTTCACCGCCATATTGATATTGGCGGTCTTCTCAATGTAGACTGGCACGTTGCCAGGGCCGACCCCCAGCGCCGGCTTGCCCGACGAATAGGCGGCGCGCACCATACCGCTGCCGCCCGTGGCCAGGATCAACGCCACACCCCGATGCCGCATCAACGCATTGGTCATCTCCACCGACGGCGTCTGCACCCACTGGATGCAGTGCTCGGGCGCGCCGGCTCTCAACGCGGCGTCATACATCGTACGGGCTGCGGCCTCCGAGCATCGCTGTGCCTTGGGATGAAACGCAAACACGATGGGATTGCGCGTCTTCATGGCGATCAACGCCTTGAACATGGTGGTGGATGTGGGATTCGTGACCGGCGTAATCCCGGCGATCACGCCCACCGGATCGGCGATCTCCACAATCCCTTCTTTGTCGTCCTCGGCAATCAGGCCGACGGTGCGTTCATTCTTGATGTCGTTGTAGATGTATTCGGTGGCGAACAGGTTCTTCGTTACCTTGTCTTCGAAGACACCCATACCGGTCTCATCGACAGCCAGTCGCGCCAGTTCGAGCCGCCTCGTGACACCGGCCAGCGTCATCGCCTTCACGATGGCGTCGACCTGCTCCTGGGTGTAGTTCTCAAATGCGCGCAGCGCCTGCTGTCCTTGGGTAACCAGCGTATCTATATGGGCGGCAACGTCTACCGTCTGCTCGGCAGGCGGGGCGGCGTTGGTCTCCGTTTCGTTCGGTGTGCGTTTCGCAGGTGAAGCCATGGGGTCCTCCTCGTCATCGCCGGAGACCGATACCTTCATCGGATACCGGAGTCGTCTCATTCGGATCCACCCGTGCATTTCTTTGTGAATGTTTTCACGATTGGATCCGATTCCAGTGTACCACAGATCACGGTTCCGTCAAGACCCTTTTGAAATATTTTTCACAAATTGCTGTTCAGCCTGCCGATAGCGGGGATAGAGGCGCGTAAAGCATGCGATAACCGGCGTACGCTTCGCTCCGCCACCTGATGCCGACAGGACATAACGGTGCGAGGGTTCGGGGAGGGATGCGCGGTGCAGCGGAGATATCTGGTCGGGGTGGCGAGATTCGAACTCGCGACCTCCTGCTCCCAAAGCAGGCGCTCTAACCAAGCTGAGCTACACCCCGCGCGCAAGGTTCATTATAGACACTGCGGATGTACGGCGTCAAATCGGCACAACACGCAAAATCGTCCATTCACCGCTCCGGGTTGTCCATTCCGCAACATGGCGGCATTCCATACACTGACATACACTCGGTTTTCACAGGGAGGCGTTCGTATGCTGCGTATCACGCTGGTGATCCTGACATCGTTGCTTGCTGCGGTAAGTCCGGCGTCACAGCCCACTGAAACGCTGGTCGCGGGTGGATCCAAGGGTTGGTCCGGTTGGAGCCGGTCAGATGCCTGGGCCATCCATCAAATGCTGCGGGCGGGCAACCCCTTTCCGGACCACCCGCACCTGTCCTCGGGCGAAACCGCAACCGGAGTAGCAAGTTCGCCTGCGTTCCGCATTACGGGCGACGAGTTACGGATCTGGATCAACGGATGGTGCGGCCGTACTACCGACTACGCCAGTCGCCTGGAACTGGTGGACGCCAGTTCCGGATCGGTGCTGCGAACTGTCTTCCCCCCGGACAACGATGCATTCATCATGACCTCGATCCCCACGACAGAACTGCACGGACGCACAGTCCGTCTGGTGATGCATGACAACGACTCGGGACAGGGCTTTGCCTGGCTGGGGTTGGCGGCAGTGAAGCAGATCACCCTGCCGCGCAGCGCCCAGACACGCACCTTTGCGTTAGTCCCCATGCAGGCAGGCCTGGGCATTTGGAAGGTGGAACAGAGCCGGTTCGACGCCCCGTTTTTGAGTTCTCTGGCGTATGGAGAGATGGAAGTCGGCATGGTCCAGTCTCCACAGTTCCGCATCGAAGGCGACCGCATCCGGCTTGTATTGCGAGGCTGGGATGGCCGACATGATGAGATAAACAGTCACCGCGTTGAGCTGATCGATGCCGTGTCGCACAAAGTCCTGCGCAACGCCAGGCCTCCGCTCACCGACTCCCCCACTCCACAGGAATGGGATGTCCGCGACCTTAAGGGGCGGAGGGTCTACGTGCGTTTGGCAGATGGAAACAGTTACCCCTCCTTTGCCTGGTTAGGCATCGATGAGTTGGACGCACGCCCCAGCTATCACGTCAAACTGAACACACCGGAAGCGACCCGAGGCTGGTCATCCAGTGCCGGTGAGTCCATGCAGCGCATCATCTCAGGCGTTCCGTTTCAGTGCGTGGATCGCTCGGTCGTGCCGGACGGCGGCTCGTATACCGTGAACATCCAAGCCAAGGCTTCCCGCTTGTACCTTTATGGAATGACACACAGTGCCGACCGAGGCAACAACGTATGGGAAGACCCGAGGCAGGTGCAAAACAGATTCTGGATCTCCGATCGGCTGGGGTCGGTGCGCGTGCGGTATGCGGACGGCGTCAGTGAAACCTACCCGCTGGTGCTGGGAGAGTCCCTGTGGTGGGGTCTTCGTTTCCTGAACGCGCCGGAACCGTTCATCAGCACCCCCCGGGCGCGGGCGGCTCTACAGCGCGGCCTGAGGCTGCATCCGCAGGGGCCATCACCCGATGGCCGCTACATCGCGATGATCCGGTTGCGGCCCGTCCGCGTCGCGTCTGTCACATTGTTCGACTCGAACCACAAGTCGGGAGTGCCGATCATTCTCGGGATGACGCTTGAGGGCATGAAGGAAGACGTCCCGAAGCATTTGACTCGACTGGTCAGTCGTATTCAACTGGCGCCAGGGTTAACCACGCTGCGCCCGCTGCGCCAGTTGCCGGACCGCGACACCGTGATCACACCAGAGATCAACGCCCTTATCGAGGCGCTGTATGTGACCGCCCGCCAGACCAGCGCGCCCAAAGAACCGACGCTGCCCGTCGGGTACGCCGCTCCAACGGTGCGTTTCGAGGGGATACCCGAGGCGGGCATCCTGCAGGGCATGTTCCACCACAACGTACAGGATATGCTCAACAAGGTCGACGCGAACGGTTTCTACAACACATCGACACAGCACGCGCCGACATACGACGGGTATGAAGGCTTCGGCACCTATCTGTTGAACTACGGCGCCTACCACGGACAGATCTGGACGCGCGATATGGGCCGTGCAATGATCGAGCTGTGCCGCCTGGGACTCTTGGACAAGCCGACCCGCGCCGCGGACTACGTGTTGAACCTGGCGCGTGTCTGGGAGACCGGCCCGCAGCCGGGTATGGATATCAAAGGCAGCGGCAGGCTGGATTTGGACGGTCACTCACTGCCGCGTCACATCGTACGTCGGCTCAACTATCCGGACACCAAACCCGGCGAGGGCTGCTTCGAAAACGACGGCCACGGACTCACCACGCTGTTCCTGCACAGCCTCTGGCGCCGGTTACCCGATCGGAACGCCTGGGCGCGTGCCCGATGGGACGACCTGAAGGCGTTGGGGGACTGGATCGAATGGCAGTTCGCAAATCCCGCACTATCCGGCGCTACCGGGGACGTGCTGCGCACCGACAGCGAGTGCTCCGGCGGCATCGGCTACAGCATCTACGCTGACTTCCTCTGTGCGGAGGCGCTGTACGCACTCTGCGACATTGCGGATGCCTTGGGCGAGACCGCATCGTCACACGCCTGGCGAACCCGCGCTGACCGCATGCGCCAGGGAATGTGGTCCGCTTATCTGACTTCAGAGCCTGCCTGGGGGCAGGTCTGGACATTGAAGCACAGCGGTTGGCCGAACCAGAGCACCGTGCTGGGCCCCAGCATCATCTTGTCCGATCGCCAGGGACTGCTGCCGCAGGACGATGATCCCCAGTGGCATCGCGTTAACCGCGCCACGCTGACGCGGCTGATCGACACATACGCCAAGACGCATCCTGTGGGTTACTATGGCGTGGCGATGGGATACGGCCAGGGATTCGTGACCCAGGCCGCGATACTGCAGGACCGGATGAGCGAGGCGTCTGCAATGCTCAAGTGGGCCGCCCGATGCACCTATGACCCCAAACTGAGTCCCTGGATTGTTCCGGAAGGCAGTGAACTGCACACCAGCGGCGCGTTCTGGCGGCGCACCGGGGACTTGGGCAATGGCGTCCAGCAGGCGGAGCTAGTCAAAGTGGTCCGAACCCTGCTGGGAGTGGATGACAACGGGCCTGGTCTGCGCCTGTGCCCCCGCATGCCGCACGGCTGGACACACCTCGCGGTTACGCAATACCCGGCATGGCTGGAGTCCGAACGGCGCACGGTCACTCTGTCACACGCACTGCGGCGAACGGAACGCGATGGATATTTGGCGTACGCCTTCACGGTCACCGCTGACGCGGATATGCCGTCCACTCCGCTGCGCCTGGGCCCATGGTCGAAACGCCCGCTGGGTAAGGCGACCCTGAACGGCCAGCAGGTCAGCTCAGACGTCACGCAGAGTGGCGACAGCTGGTGGATCACGCTGCAGATTCCGGCAGGACTCCGAGCCGTTCACGTGGAAGCTTGGTAGAAATCCCGCATCAGGAGTGACAGATGTCATCCACCATGACTTCACGCGAGCGGTTCGCGCGGATGTTCGCCCATCAAGAGGCCGACAGGGTGCCTATCATCGACGGGCCCTGGGGTTCCACCATCGAACGCTGGCAGCGCGAAGGGCTGCCGGCGGACGTGCCATGGGAGGAATACTTCGGCACCGACCGGATCACCATGCTGGGGGTCGACACCAGCCCCCGTTTCCCGAATACCGTGATCGAGGAGACGGAAGACTACCGGATCGAAACATCCGCCTGGGGCGTCACGATGAAAAACTGGAAGCACGCGGGCAGCGTGCCGGAGTTTCTGGACTTCACCATCATCGACATGGACAGCTGGCGGGCCGCCTGGGAGCGGATGGAAGGCGACGATGACAACCGCATTCCGTGGGACTGGCTGAAGGCGCAGTGGCCGGAAATCCAACGCCGCGGCGACTGGATTGCGGCATCGCTCTGGTTTGGATTTGACATCACCCACAGTTGGATGGTAGGCACAGAGCGCGTCTTGGAAGCGATGGTCGACAACCCGGAGTGGCTGCAGGATATCTTCGAGAAGTGCCTGACACGCAATCTGGCTCTGTTTGACCGTGTCTGGGATGCCGGATTTCGGTTTGACTCCATCTTCTGGTGCGACGACATGGGTTACAAGGGGCACCCGTTCTTCTCTCCCGCCATGTACCGGCGGCTGGTGAAACCGTATCACGCACGGGCCATTGAGTGGGCGCACGCCAAAGGGATCTACGCCCATCTGCACTCGTGCGGCAACGTGATGGAACTGCTGCCCGACTTGCTGGATATCGGCCTGGATGCGCTGAACCCTATTGAAGTGAAGGCGGGTATGGATCCCGTACACATCAAACAGCTCTATGGCGACCGGCTGGTGCTGCACGGCGGGATCAACGCGGTGCTGTGGGATAAGCCGGAGAAGATCGAGGCCGAGATGCGACGGGTGCTGCCCGTGGTGAAACAGAATGGCGGGTATATCTTCGCATCCGATCACTCCGTACCGGACAGCGTGGGTCTCGAGGACTTCCGGCGCATCGTGGCGCTTGCCAAGGAACTGGGAAGTTACTAAGCGCACGGGGCGGCGGATGCACCGCCGCCCCAGGCCCTCTTACTCCACGGTCACGCTCTTGGCAAGGTTCCGCGGCTGGTCAATCTCACAATTGCGCTCCAACGCGATGTAATACGCCAGCAACTGCATCGGCACGATACCGATCATCGGCGCAAACGCCGCGGATGTCTCCGGGATCACCAGCACCGCATCCGCCACCGAGCGCAGCGTGTCAGCATGCGCAGGATGACCGACAGCCAGCACATACCCCTCGCGCGCCTTCACCTCTTTGATGTTGCTGACCATCTTCTCGAACACACGCTCCTGCGTGGCGAAGCAGACCACCGTCACTCCCGGCTCCACCAGCGCCAGCGGTCCGTGTTTCATCTCGCCGGCCGGGTACGCCTCGGCGTGGATGTAGCTGATCTCCTTCAGTTTCAACGCGGCCTCGAGTGAGAGCGCCGAGTCGAAACCGCGCCCCAGATAGAAGAAGCAGGTGCTCTTGAACAGATCGGCGGCCAGCGCTTTTACCGTCTCTTCGGAGCGCAGCACCTCTTCGACCCGCTCGGGCATGGTCCGCAGCTCGCGCACCATTCCCTTCAGCTGGTCGGCGTCCACCCGGCCCTCGATCTGCGCCAGGTAGATCCCCAGCAGGTAGACAACCGCCAGTTGAGTGACATACGCCTTGGTTGACGCCACGCAGATCTCCGGACCGGCGTACGTGTAGACCACATGATCCGACTCGCGGGCGATTGAACTGCCGACCACATTGACCACGCTCAGAACCGTGGCTCCACGCTGCTTGCAGTCTCTCAATGCGGCCAGCGTATCGGCGGTCTCGCCGGACTGGCTGATGATGATCGCCAGGGTCTTTTCGTCCACAATCGGATCGCCATACCGGAACTCGGAGGCATACCAGGTGTCCACCGGCCGGCGCAGTAACTGCTCAAAGAAGAACTTGCCCACGATACCCGCATGCAACGCCGTGCCGCAGGCGGCCACCACGATGCGGTCGAAACGGCTCAAATCATCCGGTGACAGCCCCAGATCGGTGAACTGAACCTGATCGTCATCCGAAATCCGGCCGCGCAGGGTGTCGCGCAGCGTCTGCGGCTCTTCATGGATCTCCTTGATCATGAAGTGCGCGTATCCGCCCTTCTCAGCGGATGACTCATCCCAGGTAACCTGCATGGGTTCGCGGGTGAACGACTTGCCCTGCAGGTCGGTCAGCGTCACGCTGTCCCGGGTAACCACAGCAACTTCGTTGTCCTGAAGGATGATGACCCGTCGCGTCCAGCGCATCACCGCGGGGATATCAGAGGCGATGAAGTTCTCCCCTTCACCCAGTCCCACGATCAGTGGAGAGTCCTTGCGCACCACGATGATCTTGTCCGGTTCGAGCGTCGAGACCACCGCCACGGCAAACGAACCGCGCACACGGCTCAGTGCTTTGCGGACGGCGGAGACCAGGTCCCCCTCCATCTCCGCCTCGATCAGATGAGCCAGCACCTCGGTGTCCGTCTCGCTGACGAACGCATGTCCGTCCGCTTGCAGCTCGGCCTTCAACTCCAGGTAGTTCTCGATGATGCCGTTGTGCACTACCGCCAGACGGCCGGAGCAGTCCGTGTGCGGATGGGCATTGTCATGCGATGGGCGGCCATGCGTGGCCCACCGGGTATGCGCCACCGCGGCGAATGCGCTGGTCTTGTCGTCATCCACCAACTCGCGCAAGCGGGCGATCTTGCCCTCGCTCTTGATCACCCGCAACGCTTCGCCCTGCGTAAACGCCACACCTGCCGAGTCGTACCCGCGGTACTCCAAGCGCTGCAGTTGGTCCAACGCCAGATCTATACCGTTCCGCGGGCCGATATACCCGGTGATACCGCACATAGTCGCCTCCCTGTCTTCTCAATGAAGATCGCCGTGCCGGATACAGATAAGTGCTGAATGGGCGCTGCACGGAACGCCACACGTGTATTGTACTCCGCCGGCGATTCCACACGATCCATTCACGGATCAGGCGGAAAGGTGAAGCCGGGTTAGATGCTGACCGGAGGAGGGGTTTGACTGATCCGGGCACATGGTTCACGTACTGTCGGGGTACATGGTCTCCATTTCACAGGGGCAGCGGGCGCGATCGCTATGTCGCCATGTCAACCATGTGCCCGGATCAATGTAACATGCGCCGCCATCCGGAACAATCGCGCCATGCATCGCGCCCATTCGGCATACCATCATCGCGGCCTGGCGGCGGAGCCGCTATCTCCCGGCCGCGCAGCGGCCATGTTCGAGGCCCGCAGGTCCCTTCTTGCGGTGGACACAGACAACCGTACATGACCGCGGCTGGAGTGGACACGAAAGCCGCCTGCCCGGCTCAATGGAAGCCCGCCAACACATCAGCCTGACGTAAAGACAGGTGCCAGGCGCCGGCATCCGCGTGTGATCCTGTCAGCAGACAGGCCTGGGTCTCGACCCGACCTCTCGGTGCGCCACACGACCGGATACACCATGGGACGCTCATCTGACAACGGGAATAGCTGTCCTCAGCCAATGTCGGTCATGCCGTCTGGCGTCTCACCAAAAGCGATGCTGCAGATGTGTAATGTAGTGCACGCTCTGTTGATGACTGAACACGACGTTCGCCGCCACGGCGCTGATCACGCCAGGCGCCGGCAATCAGCGCCTGTTATCCGTGCTTCCCGATTACCAGGCACTGACCTCAGGTTCCCTTTTCTGTGCGCTCCATATCCTGCCCCGATGAGGAACGGTTGCCGCCATCTCCACGTCA
>CAZHSN010000054.1:0-4124 GCA_964535125.1 uncultured bacterium | reverse complement strand
TCCCTACCACAACGATTAACTCGATCAACGTAAACCCGGTCTGATTGCGAAACCGTTTCATCTTCCCCCTCCTGTGCGCCTCTTGTCATAAGGAACACCTGATGTCTGGCAGGGACGATATTGGGAAACCTTGTGGCGCCCCTGCCATTAATGCCTATGCGCTTATCGGTTAACTATGGAAACGGATACGGGACCACTTCATCACACTCCGCCGGTGCACAAGTCGCGCTCTTCGGCATGGTACAGCATCCGCTGTTATAAATACTGCAATTGTAGTCGAAGGGCCCGGAATTCAAATACCCCTTATTGCCGACAACATCGTACAGGCATGTCCATGTCGCATCATAGTTATACCCCCAACCGGCGAGCAAAGGCACCCAGTTGCACCACGGGCTTGTATAAACACAGCTACTGGCTATTTCTTGTTTATAGTAGGGTTCGGGGTCTCCATCATCAGCCACACCATTCCCATGGAACAGTATGGCCGTCACCGCTGCCAGCAGAATGGCAAAATAGATCCGCATTTTCGAATTGCGCAACATCCGTACCATAATACGCCTCCTCTTGGCAATAGATCCTTGTAGTTACAGCCATTATGCATGCCGCCATAATCAATGCTACAGCATCACGAGCACCTCCAGTGATGATATCTTAGCTGTTTAAATCACAATTGGGATACCATTTAGACGACGTGTTCTTTACTATTGCATAGGTTAACAGAGGCTTTACGACCTCTGACAGTATCATAGCCATACAATATATCGCCATAAGCCACCCATTCATACCACTAGTAATCTGAGCGTTATATATCCAAAATAAAACAAATGAAACGCAGACACTAATCCATGCATACAGCATCCATTTTAGCTTACGAAGCATAACCGACACAGCCACAATCAACCCGGGAATGGCGCATGTGCCAATGCATGACAGCGATCCTTCACGAAAACGATTGATCTTATCGACTAAAGTAGAATGCCATATGAGCAACTCCGGCAATCCGGTGAAGGCGATAGTTAAAAGCCAATATGTCACCCAGGACACAAAGAACACAGCAATCATGTATTCGTATTCGAGCACGATAAAGCGCGAGTAACCCTTTGCTTGATCAGACTTCGGTTTGCACTGATACCTGTTCATTGCACTTTCCTCTGAATCATGTGTAATACAGGCTCCGGCAGAGGCCATCCTGCAAAAACAAAGCTGCAGATCCCCTGTTCGTCGTATACCAGGAAGAGCGGCGTAGGAGCCAACTTATCCCGCGGATCGAACGAGCCAGATAGATTGCCGACTGTTTTAACCCTGGCGACACTGCATGGGATGCCTGTAGAGGGCAGTTCGCTCATAGCCCGATGACACGGCCTACATGCATCGTTCACCGCAACCATACAGATGCGGCCGCCAGGATACTCTCCGCTGAAATGCTCACTCCATGAGCTGCCAATATACAGCGGAACAATATCTTGACCCGTCAGTTGTTTGGCAGTCTGGCGCGCTGGCATTAATAGCATAATGACTCCAAACAGCAATGCCATTCGAATGAACGCAGGCAACATCACCTTGCGATATGATGTTTCTGTAACACTGCTTGCATAGATGATAAATCCACTTATCACGCATTTATAACACAGAATAGGCACATACAGCATAGCAACTGCCTGAGCAGCCGGAACGATGCAACCTATCCAGCAAAGACAGCAATTCAATTTCTGATTCCCGGGAAAAAACCAATAGGTCAGTGCCAGCAAAAGCGTGCTGGATATCACTCCGAATGTCATCAATTGTATGATCACACCATCATAACCTGAACAGGATAGGCATCCGAATTGCGGCATTCCGTTCAGTGCAACCAGCACAAGAGGGAACATCAGTGTCAGCTTGCTGAGTTCCTGCCGCATCACTGTCGCGATCAGCATCCCGATCAGAACGAGGATCACAGCTTTGACACGCGTCATGGCTCGGCGCCACGCGCCTTGCTGTGCAGATAGATATCGGACTACCGGTTGCGCTCCATCTATTCGGGTTACTGCGTGTGGAGGGAACACAGCGACCGATACATCGGCAGGGAGTAAAACGGCAGAAGCGGCGCCGGCGGCGGGATATCCTGCTTGAGGGGTGTGTGACGGTTCATACAGCACCCGACCGCCATGTAAACGCGTGAGCTGATGTACCGTATCATCTGAAACCCCATAGCGGATGACCAACGTCGTCTGGGCGCGCAGCAAATGGATTCGCACCGCGTCAACCGCAGACGCGACACAGGCCAACAGAACGACTAGCCACACCAGCCGGCGGACGGTGTTCCGCAACACAGCGTTATCAACACACCGCATCGCATCGTTTACACGGAAGCGCATGGCACACCCGCCGCAGTGTATCGGTTGTTGATCCGGGATAAAGAACGTTTGCATCGCACCGGATACGGCATCGCAGTGGTGCGGTTATATGGGCATACAGGCGAAACGGGGCAGTAGCAGGTGGCGAGCGAGATGATGCAGCAACGACTGGTTAAACGGCAACCACAAATACGTGACCCCCCCCCCCGCACAAGAGAGGCAACGAATATGGCGCTTTGTGCTGTCGGAATATGTACAGATGGCATGTCTACCTCTTCGCCGACACACACGCAACAGGCGCGTTGCGTGTATAGGTCTTCAGTGAGTCGATCAATGCTTTGCTCTATAAATACCACACAGCACACAATTCGTCAAGTGTTATTTGGTTGATCTTCAAAAAGAATCGGCCGGCAACTCCTTTACCACTGTCACCCCTCCGGTTTTCGGTTATGCAGGCCCGCGGCCCATCGGGATCCATGCCCACTGCTGGCGTGAGTGCGAGCAGTTGTAGGTCCA
Organism: uncultured bacterium; assembly: GCA_964535125.1. Classification (GTDB taxonomy): domain Bacteria; phylum Armatimonadota; class HRBIN16; order HRBIN16; family HRBIN16; genus CAZHSN01. The sequence goes on along the minus strand of CAZHSN010000054.1, from coordinate 1,272 downwards.
ATGCTCGAAGGGCCATCCGGATTGGATGGCCCTGTGTCGGCATGGGATACCAGTTACCCGGTTATAGATCCGCAGGCGATACCCAGCGGCCGGTTTCGGCGGATACGCACACCGCCTCCAACACCGCCTGGTTTTTCACGCCCTCTTCGAAATCCGGCATGGCGCTGCGTCCGGCGGCGAACGCGTTCATCATTTCATAGAACAGATTGGTGAACGTGTGTTCGTAACCGATGATATGTCCCGCAGGCCACCAGACCTTGATGTACGGATGGCAGCCATCGGTCACCTGCACCGTATGGAAGCCCTTCAACTCCGGTGCGTCGTCTTCCAGGTAGACCTCCAGCTCGTTCATCCGCTCCAGATTGAACACCAGGCTGCCCTTGGAACCGTTGATCTCAAAGCGGTTGTAGTTCTTGCGCCCCGGAGCGAAGCGGGTCGCCTCGAACGTGCCGATCGCGCCATTGTCGAACCGGGCCAGGAACAGCGCCGCATCGTCCACGGTCACCTCGCCCATTTCGGTTCCTGCCGCGCCGCCCAGCCGATCATCCACGGCGGCCAGCACCGGGCGCTGCTTGATGAAAGTCTCCATCAATCCAGAGACGCAGCTGATCTCACCCACCAGGAACCGCGCCAGGTCGATGATGTGGGCGTTCAAGTCGCCATGCGTGCCGCTGCCCGCGATCTCCTTCTGGAGCCGCCATACCAGCGGGAACTCCGGATCGACAATCCAGTCCTGCAGATAGGTGCCGCGGAAATGGTAGAGTTTTCCCAGCCGGCCTTCCTGGATCAGCTGTTTGGCCAGCTGCACCGCCGGGGCGAACCGGTAGTTGTGACACAGCGCGGTGGGTACGCCGGCCTCGCGGGCGGCGGCAGCCATCGCGCGCGCCTCGGCCAGCGTGTTGCCCAGCGGCTTCTCGCTCAGGATCATCTTGCCCGCCTTGGCGGCGGCGATGGCGATCGGCGCATGCATGTTGCCCGGGGCGGAGATGTCTACGATCTCGATGTCGGAACGCTCAACCAGCGCCTCCCAGGAGGTTTCCACCTCATCCCAACCATACCGCGTCGCGGCAGCCGCAACCGCATCCCGGTTGCGGCCGCAGAGCGCCTTCATCCTGGGCGCAGCGGCGATGTCATCAAAATATCGGGCCACCTGGCGGTAGGCGTTGCTGTGCGCCTTGCCCATAAACTGATAGCCGACCATACCGACGTTCATTTCTCGTTGAGCCATCGAATCACCCCCTGAACAGATAAGGGACGGCGTATCCGCCGTCC
>CAZHSN010000053.1:1269-22125 GCA_964535125.1 uncultured bacterium | reverse complement strand
GCAAGCTTTCACCTCGATGCGGGAACGACTGCCGTCTGATCTGGCGGTTCGGTGTCGTATGCCCGGCGTGTCCAGTGTATGGTACAGCATAGATGGGGCGCAGCCGGTATAACGCCTGTACAGGCACCGACCGGCGCCGCCTGACACTCATGTACTGGGAGGACATTCGTATGGCGCTTCCGCCGATTACGATGGATATGGCCTATCTGGCTCCCGAAGTGACGGGAGCGCAGCTTCACGCACGTCAATACCTGCTGGAGACAGCCCACCGCCGTCTGTATGAAGGGACTGGAGAGGGGGCGGACTATCTGGGTTGGAGACAACCGGAACGGGACATGCCGGAGGAGACGCTGACCGCGGTTACCGCGTGTGCATCGGCGCTGCGTGATGAGATCGACACGCTGGTGGTGGTGGGGATTGGCGGATCGTACCTGGGTGCGCGTGCGGTCATCGATGCGCTGACGCCATCAGGCGGCCCGGAGGTACTCTACCTGGGGCAGACGCTTTCGGCCGCGTATACACAATCGGTGCTGGAGCACCTGCGCAATCGGCGGTTTGCCATTAATGTGATCTCCAAGTCAGGTTCCACTACCGAACCGGCCGTCGCGTTTCGCCTGGTCAGAGCGCTCCTGGAAGAACGGGTGGGAGCCGACGCCGCCCGCCGTATGATAGTCGCCACCACCGATCCCCAGAAGGGCGCGCTGCGGTCGATGGCGGGTCAGGAGGGTTGGAAGACATTCGTCATCCCTGCCGACGTCGGGGGACGCTACAGCGTGTTCACCGCCTGCGGGTTGCTTCCCATCGCCGTGGCTGGCGTCGATGTGCGGGAACTGCTGGCGGGCGCAATCGATGCGGCCGCCGCATGTCGCAAGACTGTTTCGGTCGACAGGAATCCGGCGGCAGCCTATGCGCTGACGCGTCAGTTGCTGATGGCGCAGGGCTATTCCATTGAGTTGCTCGCGTCGTTTGAACCGGCATTGCGCATGGTCGCCGAGTGGTGGAAGCAACTGTTTGGAGAGTCTGAGGGTAAAGAGCATACCGGCCTGTTCCCCGCTTCGGTGGAGTACACCACGGACTTGCACTCCATGGGGCAATACGTGCAGGAGGGCCGTCGCATGCTGTTTGAAACGTTCCTTCTGGCCGACGGCGGGCAACCCGAGGTCGTCGTGCCTGCTGATGCCCAGAACAAAGATGGCCTGAACTTCCTGGCCGGACTGGGCGTAGACGCGGTGAACCGCAGGGCGTGCGATGGCACCCGTCTGGCACACCGGGATGGCGGGGTGCCGAATCTGGGGCTGCATCTGCCGGAGTTAAATGCGTATAACCTCGGCGGCTTGCTGGCCATGTTCATGCATGCCTGCGGATACAGCGGATACATGCAGGGTGTGAATCCCTTCAACCAGCCGGGTGTGGAGGCGTACAAGCAGAACATGTTCGCACTCATGGGGAAACCGGGGTACGAGGCGCATACGGCCGAAGTGACCGCGCGGATCGCTCGCGCCGCGGAAGCGCCCACGATCGCCTTCGGCTGATCACGCCCGCTTCGAGGCGGTAGCCGCCGCCTCGAAGCGTCACCCGGGCGACGCCTTGTGACATCCGCAAGATCCGCGCACGATCAGTTTCACCGGTAACGGCGCATGCGTGACCGTCAGACCATCAATCAGTTCCAGCAGGATGTCACAGGCGGTTGCGCCGCTGGCGTCGAACGGATTGCGGATGGTGGTAAGCGGGGGTTCACAGAAATTGGCGGCAGCCTCTCCGTCATTGAAAGCGACTACCGCGCAGTCGTCAGGGATGCTTCTTCCATGGGCGCGCAACGCGGCCATCGCCGCCAGGGCGATGTGATCGGATGAAGCGAAGAGCGCGGTAAAGACCGTGTGATCCACCAGTGAATCCACGACTTGGCGTACTTCGCTGATGTGTGTGCCGCAATGGCGGACCAGTTCAGGATCGGCGTCCGCGCCGGCCTCTGTCAGGGCATCATGGTATGCGGTTTCGCGTTTACCTGACCAGTTCTGCCCCTGAACTCCAATGAAAGCCACCCGCCGGTGTCCATGCTCCAGCAGGTGGCGGGTCGCCAGGTAGCCTCCGCGGTAATCATCAATGTGGGCGACTGCGTCCACTGCGCCGGCCGGAAAGGCGTCCGCCAGCGCCACCATGGGCACGCCGGCGCGTTGTGTTTCTGTGCGCATCGCCCAGAGTACGTCCAGCGCCTGCGGAGTGGCTAAACCGGTTAACAGCACCCCGTCGGCCTGCCGGCTGCCCACAATCGAGGTGAACGCTTCCAAGCCGCCGGCAGGCCCCACCGTGCAGACGCGGGTGCTGTAGCCGCGCGGCATCAGGCAGCTTTGTACCGCGCGCAGCCGTTCCACCAGGTTCTCGTCCCATTGGTCGAAGCAGGCCACCAGTATCGTGTGTGACCTGCCAGTGGCCAGCGCCCGAGCGGCGCCATGCGGGCGGTAGCCCAGCTGATCGGCTACCTGCAGCACTCGTGACCGTGTCTGTTGGCTCACACGTACCGTGTTGTCGCGCCGGTTCAACACCAGCGACACCGTGGGTACAGAGACTCCCGCTGTCCGTGCGATCTGAGCCAGCGTCACCCGTTCGCCGGGGCCGGGCGATCCCGATGGTCGTGCGCTCATGCGATCTGATCTGCCTCGCCCATGCGCATCTTGACGAATCGCTCCATTCCTTGGTAATGTCTGCTAAAGCGCTTTATCAGCGCCTCTTCATTATGCACACAATGGAGGAATAGATGGCCAGACAAACCCTGCGGGCGCTGATGACCGCCGCCGCCGAAGCCGGCGTGGTGGTTCCGGCGTTCAACATACCGTACCTGCCCATGGTGGAACCGACCTGTCGGGCGCTGGAGCGGCTGGATGTGTTCGGCATGGTGGAAGTGGCTCGGCTGGAGTTAACTAAGTTCGAGGCGCAAAGACTGGGCGCGGTGCATGAGCTGTTCACCCGCTACGCGAGTCCCCGCCACTGCAGCTTGCACCTGGACCATGTGCCGGTGATTGATGAAGATAATCTGGAGTGCGACTGGCAGACCTTGATCGCTGAGGGTATCGCGCTGGGGTACGATTCGGTCATGATCGATGGTTCCCGGCTGCCGTTGGATGAGAACATCGCCGTCACGGCTCAGGTAGTGAGCATGGCCCACGCAGACGGGGCGCTCGTTGAGGCCGAACTGGGTGCGGTGCTCGGGCATTCAGAAGGCCCGATGCCTCCCTATGACGAGCTGTTTGCCAAACGGATAGGTTTTACCGATCCGGATGAAGCGGCGGAGTTTGTGCGCCGTACCGGTGTCGACTGGTTGTCGGTATCGGTGGGTTCGTTCCACGGGGCCATATCCATGGCCACCAAAGATCAACCCAAGAGGCCGGCTAAGCTGGATATCGAGCATCTGCGGCGTCTGCGGGAAGTCACCGGGATTCCATTGGTACTTCATGGCGGATCCGGAGTGATCCGCGAGTATGTACATCAGGCCATTGCCGCCGGTATGGTCAAGATCAACATCGCCACCGATACGCGTCAGCCGTATGAGCGCGCGGTCGCTGCAGGCGCGTCTCGCGAGGCGGCGCAGCGTGCCGTGGAAGAGGCGATTGAGCGACTGGTGCGCGAGCAGTATGGCATTGCAGGATCCGCAACACGGCTGCACCAACTGGCCGGTTTGAGCTGAACAGGAGAGCGCATCGTGTACTACCTGGGAGTCGATGTCGGCACCACAGGCGTTAAAGCGGTGGTGTTCAATAAGCGGGGCGCACTGACCGCCTCGGCGTATGAGGAATACCCGCTGTTGTTTCCCGAACCGGGCGCCGCCGAACTGGACACGAGGCAGGTCTTGGAGGCGGCAGGCCGGGTGATACGCCAAGCCGCGGCTTCGGTGGATGGTAGTATCGGCAGCGTAGGGATCACTTCGCAGGGCGAAGCGTTTGCATGTGTTTCGACGGCCGGCGCTGTGTCCGGCAATATCATGACCTCGTCAGATGCGCGTCCTGCGCCGCTGGTCGCCCCTTTTACCAGTACGTTCGGCGCGGAGCGGTTATACCGGATCACCGGCCATACGGCGTATCCGATGTATACCCTGTTCAAGTTGCTTTGGATGCGCGAACATCGCCCTCAACTGTTCCACAGCGGCGACCGGTTTCTATTCGTGCAGGATCTGCTGGCCTGGTGGTTGACCGGCGAGATCGGCACCGACTACACGATGGCGGCCCGCTCCATGCTGTTCGACATCACCGAGCGACAGTGGTCCGCGGATGTGTTGGCTGCGTTGGGAATTGATGCAGATCGGTTGCCGCGTCCCACACCATCCGGTGAGACGCTCGGGCGTGTACATGCCGCGGCGTCGGAGGCGACCGGCTTGCCTGTTGGGACACCGGTGGCCGTGTGCGGACACGATCAACCGGTCGGCGCATTGGGATGCAACGCGGCGCGGGCAGGGGCGGCGTCCTATTCTCTGGGGACGGTGGAATGCATCTGTCCAGGACTGGGTGAGCGCACGCTGGACGATCGGTTGATGTGCGCCAATCTGGCCACCTATCCGCATGTGTTGCCTGCGTTGTACACCACCGTGGCGTTCACCATGACGGCCGGCAGCGTGCTGCGATGGACGCGCGACCAACTGGCCACTCAGGAAACGGCCGACGCGCGTGCCGCAGGCGAAGATCCGTATGACCGGATCATCGCCGCGGCTGGCGGCGCTCCATCCCCCTTGGTGATGAGTCCGCTGTTTGGCCCCACCGGCACACCCTGGTTTGATCCCGACGCAGTGGGCGTGTTGTTCGGGCTGCACCTTACCACAACCCGGGCCCAGGTGCTGCGCGCCGTGCTGGAAGGGATCACCTTCGAGATGCGCCTGAATCTGCAGATTATGCAGGATGCAGGGATCGCAGTGTCTGACTTGCGCGCTGTGGGCGGGGGATCCCGCAACGCGGCGTATATGCAGGTGAAAGCCGACGTCCTGCGGATTCCGATCACCACCATGCAGGTGGCTGAAGGGGCCTGCATGGGGGCCGCGCTGCTGGCGGCGCATGGCGCCGGTATGCTGGATGCCCCGGCTGCGGCAGCGGAATGGGCCCGTCCGGGACGCACGTTCGTGCCTGATCCGCATCTGGAAGAGCCGTATGCCCGCCGTTTTGGAATCTACCGTGAACTGCATACATCACTGGCCGGCGCGCGAGCGCAGCTGGCCGCGTTACGAAAGGAAGAAGAGAGATAACTATGGCCAAATCCACGTTCGCCCTGTTCTTTGGCAACAGGGGCTTTTTCCCCGCCAGCCTGATGAGCAGCGCCCGACAGGAGTTGAGCGAACTGCTGACGGGTATGGGGCACTCGGTGCTGATGCTGGACGCCGACGCGACCCGGCACGGCGCCGTGGAGACCCGCGCCGAGGGGGCGGTGTATGCCCGGTTCCTGGCCGAGCATCGCGGAGAGTATGACGGGGTCATTTTGACGCTGCCTAACTTCGGCGATGAGAACGGCGCCACCGCAGCGCTGCAGGACGCCGGCGTGCCGATCCTGCTGCATGCCTATCCCGATGATCTGGACCGCATGGCTCCAGCCTATCGCCGGGATGCGTTCTGCGGCAAACTGTCCATCAGTGATGTGTTTGCGCAGAACAACATCAACTTTACCGCGCTGCAGCCGCATACCGTACATCCTTCAAGCCCCCGCTTCGCGGACAACATCGCCACGTTTGACTCCATCTGCCGCGTGGTGAAGCGGCTGAGACGCGCACGCATTGGCGCGATAGGTGCGCGCGTTACCCCGTTCAAGACGGTGCGTATCGATGAAACCACCTTGCAGAAGCATGGTGTGGACGTGGAAAGCTTTGACCTGAGCGAAGTGCTGTACCGCGCCCGGCAGGCGGACGCGTCCTCTTCGGCATACGCCGAACGCGCCGAGCGGATCCGGAGCTTCACCGACTGCAGCGCGGTCCCTGCCGAAAGCTTTGATAACATCATCCGTATCGGGTTGGCTTTCGACGAGTTGATCGACGAATACGAACTCGATGCGGTAGCGATCCGTTGCTGGCTGGAACTGCAGGTTCAGATGCACATGTCGCCCTGCGTGCTGCTCAGCGACATGAACAATCGCGGCATCCCGGCGGCTTGTGAAGTGGACCTGGGCAACGCCGTGATGATGCTGGCGCTGCATGCCGCAGCCGATGCACCACCTGCGTGTCTGGACTGGAACAACAACTACGCCGACGAGGACGAGAAGTGTATTCTGTTCCACTGCGGACCCGTGCCTCCGGACCTGATGGCCGGACCGGGAGTGGTAACCGATCACCTGATCCTGGAAAATGCCGCGGGAGCCGGATGCGGTTGGGGATGTAATACGGGACGCATCAAGCCGATGCCGTTTACTTTCGGCAGTCTGTTGACCGAGGACGGCTGGATCAAGGCTTACCTGGGTGAGGGAACATTTACCAATGATCCGATCCCGGCGGACTTCTTTGGGTGCGCGGGGGTGGCGGCCATCCCGGAGTTGCAGGACGTGTTGATGCACGTGGTGCGCGCCGGCCACCGGCATCACGTCAGTATCGCCGCAGGGCAGCACCTGACCGCGCTCAGCGAGGCATTGGGGCGCTATCTGGGTTACGATATCGCTGTACCGCAGCAACGGTAACCCGTTCATCTCGCTTCGGGGTGTGGTCCGTTGCCGTGGCAGCGTCACACCCCGGAGGGTACCTATGAAACAGATGACACTGGATGGCCGATGGGACCTGCTGCGCGCTGATGGCAGTCCGGTCTGTGAGGCCACTGTACCCGGCGTCGTGCATACAGACCTGTTGGCCGCCGGGCTCATCCCGGATCCTTTCGCAGATGATAATGAGATCCGTGTGGCCTGGGTTGCTGAGTCCGACTGGATCTGGCGGCGGACGATCGATGTGCCTGAGGATCTGTTGAACACAACCCGCCAGTATTTGGAGTTCGATGGACTGGACACCTTGGCTGAGGTGCTGCTGGACGGACAACGGGTCGGGACGGCGGATAACCAGTTCCGCCGCTGGCGCTTTGACGTTACCGGTCAACTGACCCCGGGAGAACATGACCTGCAGGTCCGCATCGCCTCACCGGTAGCCTTCGGGAAGCGCATGGCGGATGCACAAAGCGAACCCTATTGGCAGGCCCCGGGCTTCAGCCTGACCGGTTCCACCTATCTGCGGAAGGCGATGTGCCACTGGGGATGGGACTGGGGCCCTCAACTTCCCAGCATGGGCATCTGGCGTTCCTGCCGCCTGTGCGGCTATACCGATGCGCGCATCCAGGATGTGCATCTGCGGCAGGTGCATGCCGGCGGGGTATCACTCGCGGCAACGGTTAGTCTGGACCGTTACACCTATGCGCCATTGACGCTCTGCATGGAGCTGCACCATCCAGATGGTGCGACGCAAGTTATCCAGCGGGCCGTCAACGCAGCCGATTCGGCAGTGCTGGAGATCGGCGTGACCGATCCGCAGCTCTGGTGGCCGAACGAGTTGGGGGGTCAGCCGTTATATACGGTCAAGCTGACGCTGATTGACGCCGCAGGGACCGCGGTGCACCAGTGGACGGCGCGAACCGGCCTGCGGACGATCGCCATGGTACGCACCCCGGACCGGTGGGGGGAGAGCTGTTACTTCACAGTGAACGGGGTTCCTGTGTTCGCGAAAGGCGCCGACTGGGTCCCCGCTGATCAGTTCGCCACCCGGGTGGATGAAGCCCATTACCGCGACCTGTTGACCAGTGCGCGCACCGCGCATATGAACATGCTGCGGATCTGGGGCGGCGGGCAGTATGAAAGTGACCTGTTCTACGACCTGTGCGACGAACTGGGACTGTTGATCTGGCACGACTTCATGTTCGCATGCGGGCACTACCCGGTGACGCCGGAATACCTGGACAATGTGCGGCTGGAAGCGATCGACAATGTGCGGCGTATCCGACACCATCCATGCATCGCCGTATGGTGCGGCAACAACGAACAGGAGTGGATGATCTCCGGCGGATGGCCCGGTGGTTCCGTGGACATGGACCGGGTGAAGCAGGAATACCGGGTGATCTATCACGAACTGCTGCCGCCCCTGGTGGCTGCGGAAGATCCTGACACGCCCTATTGGCCCGCATCGCCGCACTCCGGAGAGCCGCTGTTCGAGAATCCCAATGGAGAGCATGCGGGTGATGGGCACTACTGGGATGTCTGGCATGGGCGCAAACCGTTCACCGAGTATCGGAAGCATGTGTTCCGGCTCATGAGCGAGTTTGGGTTCGAGTCGTTGCCATCCATTGAGACCACCGGCACGTTCGCTGCTCCCGACGAGTGGAATATCACCTCCTACGTGATGGAGCGGCATCAGAAGAACCCGGCGGGAAACGGGTTGATCCTGCACTATCTGGCCGAGATGTTTCGCGCACCGCGCAGTCATGAAGCCATGATATACCTCAGTCAGATGCTTCAGGCAGAAGCGATCCGGTATGGAGTGGAGCACTGGCGCAGGGAACGCAACGACTTCCACTGCATGGGCACGCTCTACTGGCAGCTGAACGACTGCTGGCCGGTAGCCAGTTGGTCGAGCCTGGAGTACATGGGGCGTTGGAAGGCGCTGCACTATGCCGCCCGCCGGTTCTTCGCTCCCGTGGCTCATTCGGTGTGCGAGGACGTGGATGCGTTGACCGCGACACTGCACGTGGTCAACGACCTCTTAGAGCCATTCGTTGGCTCGCTGGTCTGGTCGCTGGAACGCTTCAATGGACAAGCGGAGCGAACCGGGCAGGTGGACGTGAACGTTGCCGCGGCGTCCAGCATCTGTGTGGACTCGTTGGAGTTCGCAGCACGTCTCGATCTTGATACGGTTCGCGAACTGGTGCTGGTGACCGAACTGCGCGATGCCAACGGTTTGCCTGTCGATCGCCAGGTTACCCCGTTCCGGCGGTGGAAGCATATGAAGCTGCCTGCTCCAACCGTTGATGTGACCATTGAGCAAACCGCTGACGTCACATGGGTCCGCCTGCGGTCAGACGTCACCGCGATTGGCGCGTATGTTCATCTTCCGGGGTGGGAGATGCGCCTGAGTGACAACTTCCTGCCGTTGCCAGCGGGCCGAGTGGTGAGCATCCGGGTGGAGAGCCCGACGCTGCGCGCCGCAGACATACAGGGACGGCTGCAGGTGATGACGCTGGCTGATGCGTTCGCGTAAGGGGAAAGGGGATACGATGCCGGAGAGTGCTGTCCACAGGTTGAACTGGGACACCTACGTGGATCGCGTACTGGGGGCGTGGATCGGTAAGTCGCTGGGAGGGTCCATCGGCGCGCCGTATGAGTCCCACAAGATGTTTGGCGAAGTCTCCGAGGAGGTCTGCTGGCCGAGCATCATCTACCCGAACGATGACCTCGATATTCAGGTGGTCTGGCTGGAGATGCTGGAAGATATCGGCCCGCTGTTCACCCAGCAAGACCTGGTGCGGTACTGGCAGCAGTGCTGCTGGTACAACTTTGCGGAGTACGGCGCCTTCCTATACAACGTGCAGCGCGGTGTCAATCCGCCGCTGTCGGGTGCGTTCAACAATCATTACTTTCGTGAGTCGGAGGGGTGTCCGATTCGTGCAGAGATCTGGGGGTTGATCGCCCCGGGGGCGCCGCGCGCCGCGGCCGACTTTGCACAAGCGGACGGTGAACTGGATCACATCGGCGTGTCTGTGGCGGCGGAGCGGTTCTGGGCGGCTGCAACAGCGCTGGCGCTGGTGCAGGACAACCTGGATGACATCATCCGTGCCGCGCATGCGCTGTCGGTGTCCGAGGCTTCCGATGATGAAGACCTTCTGGGGCCGATCATCGATATGGTCTACGCCCTGACGAGTCAGCCGATGCCGTTGAAACGCATGTGGCTGCACTGTGTGCGCGAATACGGCGATCGTGACTGCAGCAAAGCGGCGTTGAACTTCGCGTTTTCACTGTTGCCATTGCTGTACGGTGCAGGGGACTTCAAGCGCACCATCGTCACAGCGCTTGCGCTGGGATGGGATGTCGACTGCACCGCCGGTGAGGCGGGCGCGCTGCTGGGGGCGCTCTTCGGCGCGCAGGCGTTGCCTGCGGACTGGGTGAACCGGTTAGGGCCGAACCTGACCTGTGACGTGGCCGTTCGGCACAAACAGGCGACCTTGCGTCAACTGGCGGAAGATACCTGTCTGGTGGGATTGGAAATGCTGGCGTCCGGGACCATCGAGACCGGCGCCGGTCTGATTACCGACATCCCGGCAGCGGTACAGGACCGTCTGGACGAACGCCAGGCGGACAGAGTGCGCAAGCATCGCTCGGTGTCCCATGCGCTGTTTGATGTCACGTATGAGGATGATAACCCGGTGCTGTGGCCTGCTCCGTTGGCGACACCTGTCCGGCTGACACTCGACTGGTTGGGGCGCGAACCGGCCGACGGTTGTCTGTCGTTCCGGTCCGATCTGGCCGTATATCCTGCGGTGATCGAAACCAGACTGCAGGCGGGCTGTCCGGTGGAGACCACCGTATATGCGGCTGCCAACGCTGACTGCCCGGTGATCTGGGATAAGAACCTGGTGCATGCCCGGCTGGAGACGCGTGAGGGGACCACCGGTTATACGTTCGGGTTGGTGGGTTCCCGTGAGTGGCTTGTGTATGGCCCGTACTGGGACGCCTGGGACAGGGACCGGTTCGGTGATGTCTGCCCGTACCGGAATACGGACTACGTCGATCATCCGATACGGGTTCCGGGATGTCACGACGTGCTGTTCCATCAGTTTGCCCGTATGCAGACTGCCTATTTGGATGAGCAGCGTCTGCTCACCCATGACCTGCCGGATGAATACCCGATGGAACTGCATCTGGCTGAAGACCGGATCACCCACACCGATCTGGGTGGTTACACGGGTGAAGCGGTGTATTACTTCGTTCGCACGTTCGTCTCCCGCGAGCCGGTGAGCTGTTCGGTAAACATCGGCGCGACAGGGCCGCTGGTGGTCTGGGTTGATGGCGAGGAGGTCTACCGGTCTGACAAAGTGCAGCCCTGGTTCCCGCAGGACCATCAGTTTACGTTTCAATGCGACGACATGCCGAGGCGCGTCGTGGTTAAATGCGCCCGGGTGATGGATGAGTTCTGTTTCAGCTGGCAATGTATCAAAGCCGACATTCCAGGCGACAAGACCGTCGGTGTGTCGTTCGTTTTGGACTGTCTTGGCAACCTGCGCACCTCGGCGATGCTGGACCGCGTGCGCATCCATGAGGAGGATCCGGCATGAGTGCATCTTCGGCGAAACGGCCGAACGTAGTCATTGTGTTTGGCGACCAATGGCGCGCTCAGGCCACGGGTTACGCAGGCGATCCGAACGCCCGGACGCCGCATCTCGACCGGTTTGCGCAAGACAGCGCCCAGTTCACCCATGCGGTGGCCACCTGTCCGGTCTGCTCACCCTGGCGGGCTTCCTTTCTCACCGGGCGTTTCCCGCATCAGCACGGCGTGTTTCTGAACGATGTGCCGCTCGCGCCGGAGATCCCATCCATGGCCAAAGTGTACCGGGCTGCCGGGTATGACACCGCGTATGTGGGCAAGTGGCACGTGGACGGTCACGGCCGTCGGTCGTTCATCCCGCGGGAGCGTCGTCAGGGATTCGACTACTGGAAGGTGCTGGAGTGCACACATGACTACAACCGGTCAGACTATTTCGGGGACACACCGGAGCGCGAATGGTGGAACGGATACGACGCGCAGGCGCAAACCAATGACTGTGTGCAGTATATACACGACCATGCCCGTTCCGATAAACCATTTCTGCTGGTTTTGAGTTGGGGGCCGCCGCACAACCCGTACGAAACCGCTCCGGCAGAGCATCAGGCGCTGTTCGATCCATCAGCCATTCAACTGCGCCCCAATGTGCCGGCGCGGGCCGCCCGGGATGCGAGGCGCGATCTGGCCGGCTATTATGCTCACATCAGCGCGCTGGATGCGTACTTCGGTGCGATCCGGTCTGCGCTGCGTGAGACCGGTATTGAGGATGACACATTGCTGGTGTTTACCAGCGACCATGGCGACATGATCGGTTCGCAGGGCGAACAGCGCAAGCAGCGCCCCTGGGATGAAGCGATCCGGATACCGTCGCTGTGGCGCTGGCCCAATGGACGAGTTGTAAACCGGCAGATAGGTACGCCGTTCGGCACGGAAGACATCCTGACCACATTGTGCAATCTGTCTGGTCTGCGAGCGCCCTCCGGTTCCCAGGGGCGCAGCTACGCCGGGGTGTTGACCGGCAGACGCAGGCCCGAAGCGGATGGAGTGGCGTTAATCGCCAGTTATCATCCGTTCGGCGAGTGGGAACGGCGCAACGGGGGACAGGAGTACCGCGGGGTCCGCACGCACCGCTATACCTATGTGCGCTCGTTGAAGGGCCCCTGGATGCTGTATGACAACGAGGCTGACCCCTATCAACTGCAGAACCTGGTCAACCGGCCGGAGCATGCGGCCGAGCAGGAGCGCCTTGAGGCGTTGCTTCAGGCGGAACTGCGGCGGGTCAACGATACATTCCAGCCATCAGGCTTCTACCTCAAGCAATGGGGATGGGAAGTCGATATCAACGGTACAGTGGCCATCCGGGCCTGATGCCGATCACACAAAGGACACACTGAACATGCATACCGTTCATCTGGTCAGTAACGCGCACATTGATCCCGTGTGGCAGTGGGAGTGGGAAGAGGGCGTCGCCGTTGCGATCTCTACATTCCGTGTCGCGGCGGATCTCTGCGAGCAGTTCGACGAATTCATCTTCAACCATAATGAGGCGTTGTTATACCAGTGGGTGGAGGAGTATGAACCGGCGCTGTTCGAGCGTATCCGGCTGCTGGTGGCCGCCGGCAAGTGGCACATCATGGGCGGATGGTACGTGCAGCCCGACTGTAATATGCCGTCTGGCGAGTCCTTTATCCGGCAGATCCGCCATGGACTGCGTTATTTTGAAGATCGTTTCGGGGTGCGGCCGACCACGGCCATCAACTTTGACCCATTTGGCCACTCACGCGGATTGGTTCAGATACTGGCGCGTTGCGGGTATGACTCGTACCTGTTCTGCCGACCGTCACAGCAGGACATCGCCCTGCCCGCCGAGGACTTCCTGTGGGTCGGTTACGACGGTTCGGTGGTCAAGGCGCATCGGGCGCAGGAGGGGTACAACAGCGCGCTGGGCAAGGTCAACGACAAGATCGACGCCTGGCTGAATCTCAACGCGGCGAATGATCGGGGTATCTGCCTGTGGGGCGTGGGCGACCACGGCGGCGGACCCAGCCGCACGGATCTGGAGGCCCTGACCCGGCGGATAGCCGAGTCGGAACACATCCGTTTTGAACACAGCACTCCGGAGCGGTACTTCGCCCAGATCGACGCCGCGGCGCTGCCCCGCCATGAGGATCACATCAACCCATGGGCGGTCGGATGTTACACCTCGCAGGTACGGGTCAAGCAGATGCACCGCAGACTGGAGAACTGGCTGTATGCGACTGAGAAGGCGCTGACTTCCGCGGTGATGAACGGGCTGATGGACTGGCCTGCCCGCGAACTGAATGCGGTGGAGAGTGACCTGCTGCTGGCCGAGTTCCATGACATCCTGCCGGGCTCTTCGATACAGCCCGCTGAGGACATGGCGCTGCGGCTGATGGATCACGGTCTGGAGATACTCAGCCGGTTGCGGGCGCGGGCGTTCTATGCGCTCTGCGCCGGCCAGCCGGCGGCGCCGGAGGGGGCTATCCCCATCGTGGTCTTGAATCCGCATCCGTGGCTGGTGGACACCATTGTGGAGTGCGAGATGCAGATGGCCGATCAAAACTGGGCCGACACCTGGCACGTACCGGCGGTCTGGCAGAATGGAACCCCCGTCCCGGCGCAGCTTGAAAAGGAGTTGGGCAATCTGCCTCTGGATTGGCGCAAGCGGGTGGCGTTCCGCGCCCGACTGGAACCGATGCAGGTGACACGCTTCGACTGCCGCTTGACGGAATTGCCATCTCGGCCAGACACAGTGCGCGCCGTAACAGAGCCGCTGACGCTGAACGCCGGTTCTGCGCAGGTGGTGATTGGTCATGACACGGGCCTGATAGATGCCATCAGCGTGGATGGCGCGCCCTGCGTTACCGCGGGAGCGTTCAAACCCTTGGTGATCGCGGATAACGAGGATCCCTGGGGAATGACCGTTCGCCGCTTCAACGACGTCGACGGTGCGTTCCGACTCATGACCCCTCAGGAAGCCGCTCGTATGGCGGGCGTCCGCAGCGCCACGCTTCCGCCGGTACGTATCGTCGAAGAGGGAGACTTGCGCACCGTGGTGGAGGCGTCGTTTGCGTGGGAGACATCATCGGTACTGATGACGTACCGCGTGAGTCGGCACAGCGCGGAGATAGAGGTGGAAGCCCGGGTCTTTTGGAACGAAAAGAACAAGATGCTGAAGCTTGATGTGCCGATCGGATTGTCCGATACCCGGTATCTGGGGCAGACGGCGTTTGGAGTGCAACCGCTGGCAGCAAACGGCGAGGAAGTGGTGGCGCAGCGATGGACGGCCGTGTGCAACGGGACGCACGCCGTGACTTGCGTGAACGACGGTATCTATGGAAGTGACCTGACCGGAAACCATCTGCGGCTGAGTCTCTTGCGCTCAGCCGCGTACACCGGACATCCTATCGGCGACCGTCCGATCGTACCCCAAAACCGGTTCACTCCTCGTATCGACCAAGGGGAACGTCTGTACCGGTTCTGGATCACCGCCGGCGAGGCGTCCGAGCGCCTGGCGCAGGTGGATCGGGAAGCCGCGGTCCACAACGAGGCGCCGTTCGCGGTCTCATTCTTCCCGTCTGGCGAGGGTGACCGTCCGCTGCCCGCCGTGGTGTTGGCCGACGATGTGCTGCAGGTTCCGGCGGTCTATCTGGAGGGAGAGAACCTGATCATCCGGTTGTTCGAACCGACCGGAACGCCGCACTCCACGCTGCTGGACATCCCGGTGCTGGATCTGCAGACAGAGGTGGCGCTGAGCGGGTTCGAAGTACGTACCTTGCGGGTGTCGCTGCAAGACCGCACGGTTACCGCAGTGGACATGCTGGGAGGCGCCTTGAACACAGGGTGATGGCGACCGGCAGGATATCGCATCACTTTCGGAGAAATCAACAACCTGACAGGCGGGTACAGCTGTCCCGCACCCGCCGGCGAATATGACAATAAAGGAGCCGCGTGATGACAGATTCGAACCAGAGTATTCCTACCACGGTCCGTACGGAGCTGTTTGGTGATATCGCGACCATCATGGTGCATGGCCGCCTGGATGTCAGCAGTGGCGACCAAGTGACCTCTGAGGTCAACCGGGCAGTGCGCAGCGGATACCGGCAGATTGAGTTCGACCTGAAGAACGTGGCGTTCATGACGTCTGCGGGTATCCGCGTGCTGGTGGCCTCCTCCAAGCAGCTCAAGGAACTGGGCGGAACCGTTCAGATCATCCGGGCATCCTCATTTGTCACCGAGGTGCTGGACGCCGTTGGCATCCGGGAGATGCTGATGGGGCAAGGGGATGCGGACACCCCGCGCGGACGTCGCGTCCGCAGCGGGCATGCGGAATTTGATGCGTTCAAGATCGTGTCCGGCGGGGCGTATGCGCGCTGTCCTTTGGGGTCGTTCGAGCGCGTTAACGGTTCAGCGGAGTATGTCATCCCCTTTACGCAGGATGTGCTGGCCTGGGGACAGGGCCTGTTGATTGCTCCAAACGGTACGCGTGCAGACGCCGGACGCTGGATGACGGCTGGCGGGATCGCCGCCGGTAAACCGGCTGACGCTCCGGCCGACTATGTGGAGTACGCCGAGACCGGCGTGCCCAAGCTGGCGCTGTCTGAGGGTATGGTGTTTTCCGGCAATCCGTCAATGGTCGCCACCTTTACCGCTCTGCCCAACGCCCCGTTCAGTCCCGTCGAACTGGCGCAGTGTCTGCCCGATATGGCCGAAGCGTCGCCGCTGGTGTTTACCGCGATTGCGGAGTGCAGTGCGGTGGCGTGCGAGGGTCGCTGGCATGACGAGTCGGTGGCGCTGTTCACGGGTGTGATCGCACCGGACGACACAGCCGTTCCGGCTCTGACCTCTTTGGGTACCGACCTGCCTTGGGTGAGCGGTTCAGTGGCGGTGTTCACCGTCCACCCCATTCGGCTGGAACCCCGTCCGATTACAACTCTGGTCGGCCCCCTGTTTGAAAGCCGGCTGCTGGATGTGCAACCTATCCAGGCCGCGCCGGCCTGGCGCAGTACGCGTATGCTGCGCGGAGTGGTCTGGGCAGGTCCGTTGAAGACGTCCTGAATGACGCGGCCTGCGGTTGCGGGACGGTGAATAACCGTCCCGCCTGGCCTTATGGCGCCCGACGATACGTCGACTGCGCCTCACGTGTCTCGATACGCGGCGTCGCCCATGCGGCCCAGTCTGCTGAGGCGTTGTTGTCAGGTCCCACATCCGCCAGTAACTCCACGGCGATCGACTGACCGGACCATCGGCTCAGATCCGCCTCCAGCGGTTGCCAGGCCCGCTCCGAGCATAGCACTTCGGCGACTACGTGACGCATTCCGTCCGCGCTGATCACGGTCACCCGGTACAGCACGCCGTCAGAGGGGTTGCCGCCGTCCCGGATACCCACCTGTGTGCGAAACACGCACGGCGCCTTCGGTAACTGTATCGGGCCGCTGCTCTGGGAGACATATCCCACGCCGTTGTTATACGGCGGGTGCATGGCGATGCCTGCTTGGCTGACGCCTCCGCACTTCATGTCGGTCGAAGCGGTGACGTAGGCTCCGCTGGTGGGATCGATCATCGTCTCCGGTTGACCGCGCACTCCTTCACGCGCCGTCTGCATGATCCCCGGTTCAAACAGATCGGCGATGACGCGAGCGGACCGTTCGGCCTGTACGGTCAGACTCATCTGTGCCGAACCTCGCGAACCGCGTGCGCTGCACGAGATAACCGCACGACCTTGGAGCGCACCCTCAGCGAGCCGACACTGCCACGCGCCGGCTGCAGGTATGACCGATAGGACTGCGGGATCACTCGATGTGACCTCGAGCCGGTCCGGGCGCGGGATGCCTCGCCGCGGGGTCGCATCCACTGACAGGGAGCCGTCAGTCCGCAGGTCAGCCGCAAGACGGTATGGCGCATCGATAGGCACACAGAAGCGCAGCGACTCCGGACGCATGCCGGACCGGGTCAGACGCACGGTTCCCCAGAGGCGTCCTGAGGCATCTTCCGGCACCGGAATGTCCACGGTATAACGCCCGGAGCGGACCGGTTGAGACGGATGCGGCCGGTCTCCCCAACCGACTCCAATCTGCACCGAGCCAAACCCGGAAGGAACGGTGCAGCTGACCCGGCACAGCCCGCCTGGTGCGGCTTCCGTGTCCACGCTCAGGCGAATGCCGGAGGCAGGACGGGTCGGACGTTGCGGGATGAACTCCAGTCGGTAGATATCCGGGGGCGCCTGCAGCCATGTCCACCCCCTGGCGTCGCGCTCCGCCGCCTGGCGCTGAATGCGCGTTCCGTCCGGTGCGCACGCGTACCAGACGCCGTCCGGCGACTCGACTCCAACCCAGCTTCCGGGTTTCATCAAGGTCAACAACCAACCCTTCGGCCGTCGACGTAACGCCACGCCGTGTTCGGTACACAGCGCGCCCATGGTGGTGCGTATGCCGCGTCCATCCAGATACTCATACTCGGGGCTTAACACATAGTCGAATCGGTGACCGTCCCGCCAGGCGCTGACTTCCAGGAAGCCTCTACCGTCGAAAGCCAGCCATCCCCAAGGCGGTAACACCCATGAGTGGTTGCGCAGGCTGATACTCCAATCCGAGTTGCTGCCATTCACGTACAGATTCAGACCGTTGACATACTCCACGTGCAGCCGGGACTCATCAAGCAGCCCCGAGCAGGCCGCCTCAGATGCCGACTCCCAGCCTCCCTGTCCGTCACCGTATCGGATGCGGCGGGGGCGGACCAGCGCATATCGCGACTGCAGCTGCTGCAGCATATAGTAGCAGCGCCCCACACGCTCCATTCCATAGTGGTCTTCCACCAGCCAGCCGATGTGTCCGTACGCCATCGTGGCGGCTACAAAGCGGTCGACATCGGCGTCAGGAGTTACCGCGGTGCGGATGTAGTTGGCGGTCCATCCCATGCCGATGTCGCATTCCAGCGGATGAATGCGGTGCAGCGCAAAGGCGACATCCAACGGGCGTTCGTGCAGGCCGCGGGATTGGTAGGCCAGTGCGTAGTTTCCCGTGGCCAGGCCGGCATACATCCAGTGATAACTGCCTTCGCTGAACGCCGCGCCGTATACTTTCTGGTCGTTCAGCAGCAGCTGGCCGTAAGCGTAAAACAGCGGTGCGAATGCGCCTGCGCCGGGGACACGCGCATCATAGTCGGTGTAGGCCCACGGCATCAGAGCGGTATGCACATCGGTATAGGCGGAGTCCGGGTCGAACCGTCGTTTGATCTCGCGCGAGAGGCGTGCGTCGTACTCCACCGACCGGGGGAACTTTACGGCGTAGCATCGCGGCCAGGCGGTGATCATCTGCTTATCCCCGTTACGGGCGATCATGCTCTCGTGCCAGTACCGGTTCACCGGCGCGAAGTCGGTGTAGTTGGTATATAAACCGCAGCGCCACCCCAGCGCCTTGACTGTGGCCACGTAACGCTGCAGCGCCGCCGCACCCCCTTTGCCGGGGGCCGGTTCCGTGCGAAACGTGAAGCTTTCCCCGCCGTCGCGCCAGGTGATCTCGTGGTTGCATAGCGTCATCTTTTCAATGCCGAAGCTGTGCAGCCGGGTGACGCGGTCAATCTCGCGCTGATAGTCGGCCGGCCCCCAGCTTTCCTGCCAGAGACGCGTTCCGGCATCACGGGCGCCTGACGCGGGGGGATTGGGCACGAAGGGAAGCGCCTCCTCGTATGTGGGCGCAACGGTCAGCACGATGCGCTCATACAGATCATTGCGGGTTCCATCGGTGCGCGGCAGATACCGTGCACCCCCGTTGAGGCGAGCGCCGTCCGGATACCGGCCGGTGTCGCACCAGAGTTGCGAAGCGTTCGAGCGGTACCAGTCATCAAACACCGAGATAAAACATCGTCCGCCAGGCGTTTCAGCCGCCAGGATCAGTGGATCAATGGTCCCCAACGTCAGGAACGGCGGCTGCAGCAGCCGGATGACATGCGTCTCCGCGACGCGTCCCACATCCAAACCAGTTGCATGTCCGCCACGGCACTGCACGTCAATGGTCAAGGACCGACCGCTGATGCCAAGGCGATACTCCAACTCCCACTGTCCCGAAATCCGGAACCGGGTGATCACACGGGCGCCATCCAGTCGGTGGTCGATCAACGTGGCGCCGACAGGGATGCCGCCGTCTATCTCAACGCCGCCCTGCTGCATGGGCACGCAGGCGGGTCGGCCGTTCCAAGTACAACGCACTTCACTCAACCCTCCGGTACGGGGCGTATATTCGTACCGGACGGTTCCCAGCCTGCCGGAGGCCTCCAGGCCATATGTCCGGGCGGAGATCCGCCAGACGCGGGTGCGGACCGGATCGGAGCAGATCGGTGCGATGGTGTCCGGACGGGTCGGGAATGGCAGCCGGGACGCGCCGCGGTGGACGCCCATACGCTGTCCTTCAGGAAAGATGAGATTGGGCGACGGTTGCGTCTCGAATGACAGCGGCTCCATCGGTTCCCGGAACAGATACAGCGGACCCAACCAGATAGAACGCTCCTGCCGGCAGTCGACCCCTCGGATGATCAAGCCGGACAGGGCGGCCGGGCGCATCTGCGCCGGCAGGCGCCGATGCACAAGCCACCACTCTTCCCAGCGTATGGTGGTAAGCGGCAGTTCGGACTCCGCTCCCGCTTCATCCGTGATCAGTGCGCTGATTACCACAGGCGGCACATCAGGCGGCGGAGCGAACTCCCAGCGGTTTCCGTAGATCCACATCTCCAGGCAGTCGCAGTCGGCGTGCACCGCCAGCGGTGCGGAGGGGCGTAACGTGACGACGCCGCCAGGCCCGCCCTGATATCCAACGCGTGTGGTGTGCGGATACCACAGATGCTGTGCGGCACTGCGTTCGCACCGGCCCTGGCAGCCCTCGGCGGTCGCGCTCCACCCGGACGGGTCATCAAAGGAAACGAGCGGCGGCCGCGGTTCGGAACGTCCGGTCATCTCGTAAGGCATCATCCCGGCCGGTTCCGCCTGCCTGTTCATGTGTGGTACCTCCGCAGTGCGATCGTTCCTACTGCATCAGCAGCAGACTGAGAGCCATGACGGCCATGCCTCCCATGACTCCCAGAATGGAGTCGTGCCCCCGTCCAAATGCGCGCGATGTCGGCAGCAGTTCGTCCAAGGATATATACACCATGATCCCGGCGACACCTGCGAACAACCCGCCCATCACAGCGGGCGTCAATATCGGCCGCAGCAGCAGATAGCCGATGATCGCCCCCACCGGTTCGGCAAGGCCGGACAGCAGCGAATAACCGAAAGCCCGCTTGCGACTGCCGGTGGCGTAGTAGATCGGCACGGAGACACTGACGCCTTCGGGTATGTTGTGCAGGGCGATTGCGACCGCGATCGCGACTCCCAGTGCGGGGTCTTCAAGGGCGGCCATGAACGTGGCCATGCCCTCGGGAAAGTTGTGGATTCCGATGGCCAGCGCAGTGAACATCCCCATGCGCATCAGTTTCGCACGGTCTTTGGGTTGAGCGTTCTCCCGCAGCTCGTCTATCTCCGCATCGTCACGCGTTTCGTGGGGGTTTTCCGCGGAGGGAATGAACGCATCGATCGCGAGGATCACCAAGACGCCGCC
>CAZHSN010000053.1:0-1169 GCA_964535125.1 uncultured bacterium | reverse complement strand
TGAGGTGCTTGGAACGTCGCCACGCCCAAACGGGTTGCCATGGTTCTCTGTCTGAAGCTGTTGGAGTAGTCAACGCGATGCACGGAGCGCTTATCGCTTATATTGGGGCTTTCAGACAGGCGCACCGCTGAACTCCGTTTGACTCGTTTACCGATATGGTGAGGGCTTCAGCCTCGCCATTTAGCTTAGAGGCTAGTAACGCAGCATACACTGCTTCCTTGCGTCCTGTGGTGACGTGGCGCCCCCTTGTGTGGCGGGACGCACGGGCAGCAGACTCAAGCGTCGTGCGTCGGCCCGTCAGTCGGTCATCCGGCGCTGCGGAAATCTACAGAAACGCCCGATGATGTCTTGGAAGCCGATGTCCTGTCGTGTATCCGGCCCGCTCCCGCTATCATGTCCATGCGGAGCGAGCCGCGTCGCGATGGATTGAGTCGATGATCGAGGAGTCATCAGCGTGGCCTGCGGCAAAGCCATGGCGGCGCACGACGGCTAACTAAGCACATCTGGAAAGGACACGAACGCACATGATGAACCGATGGACGCGGACGGCCAGTATGGCGGTACTGATGGCCGCGATGCTGTGGATGATGCTCCCTGCGGCTAGTCGCAGCCAACCTGCCTTTACGCAGATAGCTAAGCGTATGGTGGAGGCGATGGCGCGTGGCGACTTCCAGACCGCGGTTGCTGGCTTTGACCAAACGATGCAGACCGTCATGCCGGCGGATAAGCTCAAGCAGGTCTGGAGTTCGCTGGGGAGGTTTCAGATGTGTACCGGCGCTCGCGAGACGCAAGAGGCCGGGCATCGCATGGTGTATGTGACGTGCCGGTTCGCAGAGCGAAGCCTTGATATGAAGGTCGTAGTGAACGCTGATGGAAAGGTCGGAGGGCTTTGGTTCATCCCTGTGTCCGTTACGGCGGACTTACCGTATACACCGCCGGCCTATGTACGCAAGGAGCGCTTCACGGAACGGGATGTGACGATCGGCGCCGGGGAGAACAGACTTCCCGGCACGCTGTCGGTACCCGTGGGTAACGGCCCGTTTCCAGCCGTGGTGCTGGTGCACGGGTCAGGCCCTCAGGACCGCAATCAACAGATCGGGCCGAACCGACCGTTCCAGGACATCGCGTGGGGGTTGGCTTCACGGGGGATCGCCGTGCTGCGGTATGAC
>CAZHSN010000052.1:0-22148 GCA_964535125.1 uncultured bacterium | reverse complement strand
GCGTATCCACGGGCGGTTCTGCCGCATCTGTTACAGGAGCGGATGTGCTCGCCGGAGCAACCTTGGTTTGCTCCTGTGGGTCTTCAGGTTCTACGCCAGCAGGCGCGGCTTCCGCAACCGGTGAGTCGTTCACCGCAGGTATGCCAGGGGTTTGCCGGGCAGGTTGGGAATGAGTGCTGCCATGCGGTTGGTTGTTTGGCAACTGATGGTTGATAGGGCGCCACCCACTCGCGATGTTTCGGGATATCCGCGCGAGGTGCGCGTGCCAGACGCCGTTAGCGGAGGGTGACATCTCTTGGGCGTGTGTGAGCAGCCGCTCCAGATCGGTGAGGCGCGTGTCTATCGGGAAGGTTGATGACGTGTCGCCGCCGTTGTGGCTCAGTTCGCTCAGCGCGAGGCTAATGGGTTCCAGCGCCTCATAAAAACATAACGTGGTGTCGGTGTCGCTGCAATGGGTGAGAACAGTAATGAGACAGGATTGGATTGACTCCAGGCGGTGGATCAATTCACTCGGTGTCTCGGTAGATAGATGTTCGGTCACGATGGTCCTCCGGCACAATACGAAGTGGTACAAGTATACCTTCTGAACAACAGGACATGACATCCGGGGGGGCGTCATGCCCTGTATACGGCTATTGGTGTGGGAAAGGCTGCTGTGTCGGCTTAATCGGGCCATTCACCGGTGAATACGGTGACCGCCGGTCCGGTCATCAGCACCGGGCCTTCAGCGCTCCAGACCAACCGCAAGTCACCGCCCGGCAGGTGTGCCAGCACTGAGCGGTCGGTCATTGCGTTGAGATGACATGCCACCGCGCTGGCGCATGCTCCCGTGCCGCACGCCAGTGTTATGCCGGCTCCACGCTCCCATGTGCGCATCCGGATCTCATTGCGGCTGATGACCTGAACCACATGCACGTTGGTCTTGCGGGGGAAGTCGGGGTGTGTCTCGACAGCCGGGCCTATGGCTTCGAGGTTGACCGCGGCGACATCATCGACCAGTATGACCGCATGTGGATTACCCATCGAGACGCAGGTGACCACCAGCGAACTGCTGCCCATAGGCAGCGTTTCATGGATCACCGGCCCTGTGCCGGGCAGCGTACACGGGATCTCTTCGCGCTCCAATATGGGGTCGCCCATGTTAACCTGCACATCGTCACCGGCGAAGTGGATGATCTTCATCCCGGCTGCCGTCTCGACGCGCATCACATCACCGTGAAACAGGCCAGTGTCAACCGCGTAGCGAGCGAAACACCGTATCCCGTTGCCGCACATCTCAGCCTCGGACCCATCCGGGTTAAACATACGCATTCGTAAGTCGGCTGACTCAGACGGCAGCACCTCAACGATGCCGTCTGCACCGATCCCGAAGCGTCTGTCGCACATCCGCTGTGCGAGCGTCGGCAGGTGCTTTCCATCAAGAGGATGCTGTATGGCGTCTAGTATGATGAAGTCGTTTCCAATTCCGTGCATTTTTGCGAAGTGCATGTATCTCTCCTTGCGAGCCGGATGAAGTTAACAGGCCTGCTGGACTAGCGCTTCCACCAACGCAGCCGTGGTTGAGGGCTCGGCTTGCGCGTTGATCCAGACTACGGCTGGATCGGCCCGAAACCAGGTGAGCTGGCGTTTGGCGAAGCGGCGCGTCTGCTGCTGGATGCGTGCGATGGCCTCAACAACGGAAAGCTCACCCTGCAACACCTGTACGATCTCCCGGTAACCCAGAGACCGCATGCCGGGCGCATTCACATTGTAGCCCGATGCCAGCAACCGGTCCACTTCGTCCAGCCAGCCCGTCTGTACCATCTGGCAGACTCGGCGATCAATGCGTTCATATAAAGTCTCGCGTTCGATGGCCAGCCCGATCCGTACCGAGGGGGTGACGTCCGGATGGGGTGACGCGTGGCGGGCTTCGGCGCAAGTACGGCCCGTCAGCAGACAGATCTCAAGGGCGCGCAGTATTCGGACGGCGTCGTTGGGGTGGGTGTGCGCCGCCTGTTCCGGGTCACGTTGCGCCAGTTCGGCGTGCAGTCTCGCAACGCCCTCTTTCCGCAGACGGGCGCGCAGACTGTCACGTAACGCTCCGCTTGGATCCGTAGGGGGAATGACATAACCGTCCAGCAGTGCGCGAACATAGAGCCCCGTA
Organism: uncultured bacterium; assembly: GCA_964535125.1. Taxonomy (GTDB): domain Bacteria; phylum Armatimonadota; class HRBIN16; order HRBIN16; family HRBIN16; genus CAZHSN01. Next base: position 20,005 of record CAZHSN010000052.1, on the reverse strand, counting down.
CCACCCACGATGATCGGTTGCCGGCCGCGGCGGCGTATCTCCCGAACGCACTGCAGCGCGCGCTGTTGAAACTCGGCGACTGTGAACGGCTCATCTGGCTCCACCACATCGATCAGGTGTACTGGCGTGCTGCCTGCCTCTGCGGCGGTCGGTTTGGCCGTTCCGATGTCCATCCCACGGTAGACCGCCATCGCATCGGCTGAGATCACTTCGCCCTGCAGCCGTTCGGCCAGCGCGAAACCGACGGCGCTTTTGCCGGACGCGGTTGGACCACAGATACAGATCACCGGAAGTGTGTGTGACATCGCCAACAGGAGTGTACAGGAAAGCGTCCCATCAAGGCGCGATGCGCCTTAGCCCCGGGGCTGAGCTGTGTCAAGCGGTGTTCCGCGGCGCAACGCCCTGTAGAAACCGGGCAGATCATCGGCGCGGCATGCGGCGCACACAGACAGCGCCTGCTGTCCCTGCAGCGGAAGCGGACTGGTCGCCCGGCCCACATACGGCTGCACAGTGAATGCGAAACAGACCGGTTTCGGTAGACCGATCGCCCGGTTCATCGCTGTCCAGAGTTGGGCGATGTCCTCATGTGCGGCGTTCCCAAACGCCAGTGGAACGAAGTCACACGGGTAAAGATCGCCGTTGCAGGCGATGTAGCTGTGTTGTGTGCCCGCCCCGCAACCGTACTGCTCAGGCGACTCTGTCCAGGCAAACGAGGTCACCCGGGGCATGTCAAGACGCCGGTTGGCCTGATGCTGGAATGCGATCAACTGTGCACGGTCCTGTGGAGTCAGGAAGCTGTTTGACGCATCGGCGTGCCGCAGTGCGCCGCTGGGCAGCGGCTCCAGGAGGCGCACCTCGCGGGCGCCATGCTCACGCGCCTGACGGCAGATCGTTTCCATGCGGCTGCCGTCGATGTCTCCCGGCATCACGACAGTTTGAGCCATCACATGCAGGCCGGCGGCCGCCGCGTGTTCCATCGCCTTCAGTGCGGCTGCGTGAACCCCAGCCACGCCCCGCCGGGCGTCATGTTCCGCAGCCACAGGTGAGTCCAGACTGACTCCCAGGCCGAACAGCCCGGCGTCGGCCAGCGCCCTGGCCCGTGATGCGGTCATCCGGCGGCCGTTCGTGAACACATAACTCACGGAGCGGTCATCTATGGCCTGGATGAGCTGTTCCAGGTCGGCGCGCATCAGCGGTTCACCGCCTGTCAATCCCAAAATGGAGACCCCCATCTCCTGAAGCCGCGACATGATCCGCCGCCACGTGTGCAGAGGCAGTTCGTCCAGGGCGCGACGGTCGCGTGCGCTGCAATGGACGCAGGAGCAGTCGCATCGGCTGGTGACCTCAAGGAACATCGAGATGGGGGCGGATCGCTGTGCCCTCAGCTGTTGAGTGAGTGGTTGCTCGGCGGCAGGTACAGCGGTCAGATGCTGCAGGAATGCACGGGAGGGCACAGGCGGAAGGAACGAGGTAATGAGGTACTTACCGCGTACACGCAGAATGCGTTCCTGACGGCCGAGACGCCAGGACGCCATCAACAGGCGAACGGGACGGTAACATCGGTCTGACCGGTACAACCGATGGATCTGCCAGGCGAACTTCCAGCATGCGGGATCCAGCGCCATCTGTACGCGCGTCAACCAGTCAGTAACCATACTTCACCTCAACGCTTCCGTTGGAACACCCCGTATACATAGGAGTGGTTGACAGCATAGCCGCTTTCACAGCGCAAGCGGGGTTCCAATGCTTCCATCAACGCATGTTCCACCGTGTTTATATCATGGAACACATACTGTGTGCCTGCCAGCGCACCGCTCTGCACCAGCCACGTCCACAGAGCCCTCACAGTCTCTGCGCGTACGATCTCCTCACCATCACCGCTGTGGCACACCGCAAATCCGCGTTGGGTGAACCATCGCGTAAACTGTGTCAACCCGGCGGGCATTCCGTAACGGACATCCATCACCCGGCTGATCTGTGACGGTTTCGCAGTCATCACATCAATGAACGCCGCTTCGACACCCCGTAGGGTGCCTTTCCGGTTCATGATAATGCCAGTAATACCGCCAGGGCGGAGCACCCGATGAATCTCACTCACTGTCTGAGCTGCCGGCAGATACACCAGTCCCCATCCGCAGTACACCGCATCAAAGCACTGATCCGGTGTTCCGCTGAGATACCGCAACGCGTCTGCGGTGACAAATCCCACCCGGCTATCCGAAAACGTCTGACGACAGATCTCAATCATTCCAGGAGAGAGGTCGACACCGGTGATGTCCAGCGGCTGCCCCGGCAGTAACTCCAGCAGACGCCGGGTGATGTGTCCCGATCCACACGCAAGATCGAGTATGCGCAGTGGTTTCGAGTCGGAGGGACGCTCGGGCAAAGGTATGAGTACACGCTCGGTATGCGGGTGCATGCGCTGCTGCCAGATGGCATATGTCGGGGCCGTTGTGTCGTACGCCTCTTGTATCTGCTGCTGCTGTACGCGATACCCGCGCACCCAGCGTTCCGCGATCTTCCAGAGTCCATACCAGTTCGTTGTCATGCAACCAATACCCTGATCACATAGAACCATCGGCGATGGGTGATCGTGTCCAGAGTAAACCCGGCCTCTCGACACAGCCGCAGCAGTTCATCGGCGGTAAGGTAACGCACGGACTCCAACAACAGGCGCTCCATCAGGCCCAGCGCCTGGGTAACGGGATGAGTGCGTTCGAAGTCATGCACCACCAGTGTACCTCCTGGACGCAGTAAACGCCGGGCCTCACGCAGGACAGTCAACGGATCAGAGACATGGTGCAGCACGTCCGACAGCAACGCCGCGTCAAACTGCTGATCGGACAGTTGTGTGTGACCGATATCGGCCGTGACGGTTTGAATACTCGGATGTGCAGGCACGCGCTGCAGCATGGATGTACTTACATCCACCACCGTAACGGAATGGCACGAATGGATGAACTGGAAGGCGTGATGGCCGATGCCGCCGCCCAAGTCCACCAGGTCGTGGTCCGGTGCGAGGTGTAAGTGACGGGCTATCAGGTCTGTGTGGTACAGCCGCCAAAGCCGCATAAAGCGGTCATAATGCGGAGCGACAGAGTCGAAGACAGGCATGTAAGGGAAGGGCGGGCAGAAGCCTGCCCGCCCGGCGGTTCCCGACTACTTACGAGGCGCTTTGCGCGTCGCAGAGGGCTTCGTGGTACGGGGCTTCGGTTTACTGGTCGGTTGTGAGGTCACCGCGGGTTTTGGGGCGGGCTTGATATCCGCTGTTAACTGCTGCAGCGACCGCTTGAGCGGCTCCACGCCACCGTAACCGGACATTGTCAGCTTGGGCTGCACTTCCCCTTTGGCGTTGATGAACACCATATGGGGAATGCCCTCGACCTTATGCTGTTCCGCCAGTTTGCGGCCGTCAGCGTCGGGTTCACCGGTGAAGTCGACCTTCAGGAACACCGTCTTGTCCAGCAGTTCCAGCACGGACTTGTCTGTCAGCGCTTCCTTCTTCATGGCTTTACAGGGCGGACACCAGTCAGCCGTGAACAGCAACGCAACCGGTTTCTTCTGGGCTTTTGCGTCCTCAATGGCTTTCAACGTGGCGTTTGGTATCTCCGGGCCGTCCGCGCGTGCTATCAGTGAGACACTGAAGAGCATAACGCCGATGAGGGCCATGAGTGGCAGATGGATGGATCTCACGCGTGTGTCCTCCTTTACCCGTTAACACGGGCGACGTCGGGTGGTCTGCTATGTTGTTAGAGTACCTGATCGCTTGCGGGGTTACATGCGGGCCGTCTTGCCGCAGGCAGGCGCCGCGGGCGCCGAGGGCGAATAGATAACCGTTCACGTTGCGAATCCGCATAGAAGCCAGGAGACAACCGATGCATGATGAACTGACACAACGCGCCTCGGCGCTGGCCAATCAGATGACTATCGATGAACTGAGTTCGCAGATGATCCACGAGGCGCCTGCGGTACCCCGTCTGGGCATTCCGGCCTGCAACTGGTGGAACGAGTGCCTGCACGGAGTCGGACGCGCCGGCGTGGCCACGGTGTTTCCACAGGCAATTGGATTGGCCGCCATGTGGGATACCTCACGCATGTTTCAGGCGGCGACGGTGATCTCCGATGAGGCGCGCGCTAAGCACCATGAAGCGGTACGACTGGGTGACCGGGGCTGGTACCGGGGCCTGACCTTCTGGAGTCCCAACATCAACATATTCCGCGATCCCCGCTGGGGGCGCGGCCAGGAGACCTATGGCGAGGATCCGTGGCTTACGGCGCGGATGGGTGTGGCCTTTGTGAAGGGACTGCAGGGTGAACATCCGCAGTGGTTGAAACTGGCCGCTACTCCCAAACACTTCGCGGTTCACAGTGGCCCCGAGGGATTGCGTCATGCGTTCGATGCACGTGTGAGTGCACAAGACCTGTATGCCACCTATCTGCCGGCGTTCGAGTCGTGCGTGCGGGAGGCAGGCGCCGCCTCCGTGATGGGAGCCTACAACCGCACCAACGGGGAAGCGTGCTGCGCCAGTCCCACATTGCTGCAGCGGATATTGCGAGACGCCTGGGGGTTCCAAGGATATGTCGTTTCCGATTGTGGAGCGATCGCGGATATCCATGCTCATCACCGTCTCGCACCGGATGCTGCCGCGGCTTCCGCCATGGCGGTCAGGGCCGGCTGCGACCTCGAGTGCGGATGTGAGTACGCCTGGCTGAAGCAGGCGGTATCTGCAGGGTTACTGAGCGAAGCGGACCTGCGCCGTGCGGTGACGCGTTTGATGCATGCCCGCCTGCGGCTTGGCATGCTGGAAGCGGAAGACCCGACACCCTGGGCGAACATACCGTATGAAGCGGTTGGCTGCGCTGATCACCGATACGCCGCACGCGAGGCTGCGCGCGCATCCATCGTGTTGCTGCGGAACAACGATCCGGGACTGCCTCTGCCGGATGATATTCAGGTGGCGGTGATCGGCCCGAACGCACATCGGTCGGAGTCACTGGTGGGGAACTATAACGGAACGCCGTGTTTGCCGGTGACCCCGCTGGATGGGATCGTACGCCGGTTGGGCGGCAGCCGGGTGCGGTATGCCGAGGGTTGCGCTCCCGCTTCAAACGATCGACATGGATTCTCGGAGGCGGTTTCGGCGGCGGTGCGCGCTGATGTGACCATCCTGTGCCTGGGACTGACCCCTCAGCTGGAAGGTGAAGAGGGTGACGCCTATAACGCCGATGCCTCGGGTGACCGGTTGAGGCTGGGGCTGCCGGGCGCACAAGAAGCGCTTCTTCATACTGTATTGGATTGCGGTACACCGGTGGTGTTGGTCTTGCTAAACGGAGGGCCGGTGACACTGCCGGCTGCAGCGGACCGATGCGCGGCCGTGGTGGAACTGTGGTACCCGGGAGAAGAGGGAGGTAACGCCTTGGCCGATGTGTTGTTCGGCGGATACAACCCTGCCGGACGCATGCCAGTCACCACTGTGGCTGCCCTGGAGCATCTTCCCCCATTTGAAGACTACTCGATGGATGGCAGAACTTATCGGTACGCCCGACATGCTCCGCAGACTCCATTCGGGTTTGGGCTATCTTACACCACATTCGCATACCGGGGGCTGATCGCACCGGACTGCGTGCCTTGCGGAGAGGCGATGACGCTGGGGTTTCAGGTACATAACACAGGCGCACGCGACGGGGAGGAGGTGGTGCAACTCTACGTCACCCGTTCCGTGCCGGGGTTGCGTCTGCCTGTAAAGGAACTCGCCGGATTTGTCAGAATATCGGTGCCGGCAGGGGAGACGCGTGAGGTTGCGTTGGTGCTCAAGCCGGAGCAACTGGGATATGTAGATCCGTCCGGTGAACGGGTCATTCCGCCGGGTGACGTGACCCTCACTATCGGCGGCAGTCAGAACGACGCACGCAGTCTGGAACTGGGCGCTGCGCCGTCACTGCAGCACCGGGTCCTGCTCCAGTAGGGTACATCTTGGCACATGCGGACACACGGCGTGTGTCCGCATGTATCTATCACCGGTTAATGTTCAACCCGCGTAGAACCTCGCTGAAATCTGCGCCATCCATGTAGCTGTCCACGATACCGCCGGGGATATCTTTGCCGGAACTGTCTTTGAAGACGAGTGTTGGAAAGCCGCTGACGTTATACCGGTTCACGAGTTCCTGTTTAGCCCGCGGTAATGGTTTGGCGGTGCAGTCCACTATCAAAATGTCGGTGTTTTGCAGCAGCGCGACGACCCGTTTGTCGGTGAAGGTGTCGGCAAGCATCATCTTGCAATAGCCGCACCACTCTGCGGTAAAGAACAGGATGACCGACCGGTTGTTCCGTACCGCTTCCCGCTCCAGTTCCGGTGTCCAGCTCCGGGTCGGCAAAGCGTCGGTACGTGTCTGCCAGTTCAGCATCAGCGCCAGCGCCACGCCGACCACCGTGAGCACCGCCAGCAGCGGCAGACTGGATCGTTGGTGTGGCCTCATGGTGTCCCCCCCAATCGTGTCTCTATGACATGATAACCGACAGACGGCATGCCTATCATGCGAGGACGCGTGTCGGTTGGGGTATGATCGGTATACATCCGCGATCGGGAGATGGGTATGGCGCCCCAACAGTGCCCAGGACAGGATACCCGGTACTGGAAACCGGAAGACATCTATGACACGCCCTGTGTGAGCTGCGGCCTGCCAATGGAGTTTTTCAAAACGGATCTGCGGCGCGCCTGCCCACATTGCGGCGCGCCCAATGTGAATCCCCGAAACGACATGTCCTGTGCTGCGTGGTGTAAGTCTGCGCCTGAGTGCCTGGCTCAGTTGGGGCAGACTGTCGACCCCGCAACGAACGGATGATGCCCTCAGACTACTGACCGCTCATTTGTACTAGTTCCGTGAACGGGCGATACCTGCCTACCAAATGCTGCGTCAAATCGGCCCGCAAATGGTCTGATATTACCAATAGCCCGCACGAAATTACTAAGCGTATGCCCTGACTCTGGTCTGACAATATAGTGACATGCCGAGCGCTGCTTCCCACAGCAGAGAAACACGCGCCCCCACGTCAGTTCGGAAAAGGATCGTGTATGTCGCTCAAACTGGCAATCTCAGGAAAAGGCGGAGTCGGTAAGTCGACCGTCTGCGGCGTGCTTGCCCGCCTGTATGCCGCATCAGGCCGTCCGGTGCTGGTCATTGATGCCGACCCGGATGCCAATCTCGCCGCTGCCTTAGGGGTCCCGGCGGATCTACTTGGCTCCATACGCACCATCTCCGAAGAGCGCCGGTTGGTGGAAGAGCGTACAGGCGCGAAAGCCAACCAGTACGGCCAGGTCTTCACCATTAACCCCGATGTGTCCGGCATAGCGGAGCAGTACGCGGTGCGTCATGCAGGAGTCGATCTACTGGTATTGGGAGGCATTCCCAGCGCTGGCGGCGGCTGCAACTGCCCCGAAAGCGTACTGTTGAAGTCGCTGGTCCGCGAACTGGTGTTGAAACGGGATGACGTGGTGCTTCTAGATATGGAAGCCGGCATTGAGCATCTGGGGCGCGGTACCGCCATGGGAGTTGATCTCATGCTGGCGGTAGTGGAGCCGGGGCGGCGCAGTGTCGATACCGCGGCGCGGGTGCAGCATTTGGCGGCGGGGATCGGAATTCGGCAGTTCGCGGTGGTGATCAATAAGGCGACCAACCCGGAAGCTGACCGCCAATGGGTGTCTGAGGTGTACGGTGACGCCTGTATTCTGGGAGTGATCCCGTACGACCCCCGTATCGGAGAGGCCGATCGATCCGGCCGGTCGGTGGTAGACCTGCATGAGCCGGAGTTGCTTGAGCCGTTTCAAGCGATCCTGCAAGCCATTACAGACCGTTACGAGCGGTCTGACACACACTGATTACATCGCCAACTCTGGAGGAATGATCATGGGTTTCGCACCGAAATGCCTGGCGACAGCCATTGGAAGTCTGCCGCACGCGGCCGCCGCAGATGCGGTGAATGTGGTTCTGGCCAGCATACCGTCGGCGCCGATCTGGCCGCAGTTGCCCGCAAACGGCATGAACGAACAGATGGAGATTCAGTATTCCGAGGGTATGCCGCGCGTGGTGATCGATCGGGACAAGGAGCGTATGTATTTCGACACCTCTGGCGACTACTCCATGGATCTGGCCACATTCTACGAGAACTTCATTGTGGAGAATTTTGACTACTTCCAGATCACCCCGGAGTATTCCAAAGGCATCTACGCGCTGGAGTCGGTGCTGCAGGCGCAAGGCGGAAAGCGTCCGTTTGTGAAGGTGCAGACCACCGGTCCGATGAGCTTCGGACTGACGATCGTGGACGAAAACAAGCGGGCGATCTTTTATAATCCCGAGTTTGTCGATGTGGTGGTGAAGGCGCTGTCGATGAAGTGCCGCTGGCAGATCCGCAAGTTCCAGCCGTATGCCGAACAGATCATCTGCTTCATTGATGAACCGATCCTGTCGGCGTTCGGTTCTTCCACGTATGTCAGCGTCAGCCGTGATGACGTCGTGGCGAAGCTGAATGAAGTGGTCGAAGCGGTGCATGCCGAGGGCGCCCTGGCGGGTGTGCACTGCTGCGGAAATACCGAATGGTCCATCCTGATGGACGCCGGCGTCGACATCGTGAACTTTGATGCGTTCGACTTTGGCGACACGATCGCTCTGTACCCGCAGGCGGTAAAGGCGCACCTGGAGGCCGGAAAGGTGTTGGCCTGGGGTGTCGTACCCACCAACAGCGCGAAGATCCAACAGCAGACCGTTGAGTCGCTGATCGCCAAGTTCGATGAAGGCGTCGACAATCTGGCCAAAGCCGCCGGCATCAGCCGTGAGCTGATTATCCAGCAGGCGATCGTGACGCCCTCCTGCGGCACCGGTTCGCTGCCGGTTGCGGATGCCGAACTGGTGTTCAGTCTGCTGGGCCAGTTGAGTACCGCGCTGCAACAGAGACTGTAACAGGGGCTGACCGTTGCAGAAGTACACCATCGCCCTGACCGGTAAAGGTGGAGTCGGCAAGACCACGCTTTCGTCATTGATCATCAAATGGCTGGTGACACGCGGGGAGACCCCCGTGCTCGCGGTCGACGCCGACTCCAACGCCAATCTGGACGAAGCGTTGGGAGTCTCCTACACAGCCACGGTGGGAGGCATCCGCGAGGACGCTCTGCGCATCGCCAAGGAACTGACCGGCATCTCCAAACAGGAGTTCCTGGATCTGCGCGTTCAGGAAGCGCTGGTGGAGTGCGAAGGGTTTGACCTGATCGTCATGGGGCGCCCGGAGGGGCCAGGCTGTTACTGCTTTGCGAACAACGTGTTGCGTGACGTGATCCGCAAGCTGTCCGATAACTATCGGCATGTGGTGGTGGACAGCGAAGCCGGCTTGGAGCACCTGTCCCGACGGACGCTGCTGAAGGTCGATCTGTTGTGCATCGTCTCCGACTGCAGCGTGCGCGGCGTGCGTACAGCGGGACGCATCGCCCAGTTAACCGATGACATGGGTACGCCGGTGGCCCGTAAGGGCCTGATCATCAACCGCGTACCCGGTGGTGAGCTTCCGCAGCGGTTGCGCGAAGAGGCGCTTGCGACGGGGCTGCCCTTGCTTGCGGTCATCCCGATGGATGATCAGATCGCTGCCATCGACGCCGATGGACGGGCTATCAGTCAACTCGCCGGAGATTCGGCCGCAAGCGCGGCGCTTGGCGAGATGCTCAGCAAGTTCATGGATTCCGCCGTACTGTCCGTAGATCCGGCGAATCCCTGACCACGAACACTTACTGGCCGCCCGTGCATGGCGCCAGGCGACGACACACAAGGAGCCGACACGTAATGCCGAACGAAACTAACAGACCCAACCCGGCGTCTGTTTCGCACGACCCCGCGATCAACACCCTGGTGGAGTTCGCGCAGGGTGAGGGAATCAACACCGTCTGGGACCGCTACCGGACACAGCAGCCGCAGTGCAAGTTCGGCGCTACCGGCGTGTGCTGTCGTCTGTGCCATATGGGGCCTTGCCGTATTACGCCGAAAGCGCCCAAAGGTATTTGCGGTGCAGATGCGGACACCATCACCGCGCGAAACCTGTTGCGTGAGATCGCCGCAGGCACCGCCGCCCACTCAGACCACGGCCGTATGCTGGTGCGCACCCTGATGGGAGTCGCCAAAGGCGAGGGCGGTCCGTACAAGATCACCGATCCGCACCGCATGCGCGAGATGGCCGAGTTCTTTGACATCGAGACAGAAGGCCGCGATGACTTGGCGATCGCTGGTGATCTGGCTCAGTTCTGTATGGATCAGTTCGCCTGGTCGGATGAGCCCAACAAAACCCTGAAGCTAGCCCCCGAAAAACGGCAGGAACTGTGGCGCAAGATGGAACTGGAGCCGCACGGTGTTGACTCCGCAGTGGTCGAACTGATGCACCGTACGCACATGGGCGTCGATCACGACTACCGCCACCTGATTAACGGAGGCTTGCGCTGCAGCCTGGCAGACGGGTGGGTGGGGTCGATGATCGCGACCATGGTTTCCGACATTCTGTTCGGAACGCCCAAGCCGATCCGCAGCCGGGTAAACCTGGGTGTGCTGGCGGAAGACAAAGTCAACATCATCGTTCATGGGCATGAACCCACGCTTTCCGAGATGCTGGCGACGGCGTCCATTGATGAGGAACTGCTGTCCTACGCACGATCCAAGGGCGCCGCGGGCATCAACATCGCGGGTATCTGCTGCACCGCGAACGAGGTGCTGATGCGTCACGGGCTTCCTGTCGCCGGGAACTTCCTGCAGCAGGAACTGGCGATCATCACCGGTGCAGTGGAGATGATGATCGTTGACGTGCAGTGCGTCATGCCGTCGCTCCCCGAGGTGATGAAGTGCTTCCACACCAAGCTGATCAGCACTTCCGAGATTGCGCAGACCTTCAACGCTGAGCAGATCACCTTCGATGTGCAGGAGGGTTATGCGCATGCCTGCCGATTGATCCGCATGGCGATCGACAACTACGCGAACCGCGACGGCAGCCGGATACGCATCCCGAACCAATCCATGGAACTGATCGCCGGCTTTTCAAATGAGACCATTTTTCACATGCTGGGAGGCCGGTTCCGCAGTACATTCCGTCCGTTGAATGACGCGATCATCGACGGGCGTATCCGCGGCGTGGTCGGCATTGTCGGCTGCAGCAACCCGAAGGTCCGCACGGATGACTCACATATTGCCCTGACCAGGGAGTTAATTAAGAACAATGTGCTGGTTCTGCAGACAGGCTGTTCGGCGATAGCCTGCGCCAAGGAGGGTCTGCTGGTACCGGAAGCCGCCTTGGAATGCGCTGGCGAGACGCTTCGCGAGGTATGTGAAGCCGTAGGGATCCCGCCGGTGCTGCACATGGGATCCTGCGTCGATAACAGCCGCATCCTGATGGCCGCCACAAATGTCGTTCGCGAAGGCGGGCTGGGCGAGGATCTGTCGGACTTGCCGGCCGCGGGCGCCGCACCCGAGTGGATGAGCGAAAAAGCCGTCGCCATCGGCCATTACTTTGTGGCCAGCGGTCTGTATGTGGTGCTGGGGCACCCGCTGTATGTGGAAGGCAGCGAGAACGTCACCCGGCTGCTGTGCGAGGAGATGACAGATATCACCGGAGGCCGGTTCGAGTGGGAGCCGGATCCTGTGGTGGCGGCTTCCAAGATCCTCGCGCATATCGAGTCGAAACGGGATGCACTGGGGATTAACACCCGAAAAGAGCGCAAGCTGTATGACATGAAAGAGCGGAGGGAACTGGCATGAGTAAGGTCATCGCTGCATCGGCGATCCGAGGCGCACACAAAACAGTCGCAGATGCCGAGGCCATGGTTGCGCGTGCGCTGGAAGCGCACGGCGAGGACTGTCCGGTCGGTTTCCCCGATACAGCATATGCGCTGCCGGTGATCAATTCACTGTTGGGCATTGAGGTCCAGACGCTGAGTGATATGCGCGGCGTGCTGGATGAGTGCCGCAGTCTGCTCACCACCGCTCCCGAAGATGACGTGTGGCTGCCGTATCTGGGCGCTACGTTGGACGCCGGCATGGCTACATTGTTTGCTTTCGAGCTGATCGAAGCCATCAAGTACCTTGACGGTCCTCATCCGGTGAACGGTATCTGGTTGGGCGCCGCCAGCGATGTCATCATCCGCGAGCGCGGCATCGAGTTCGTTGACGGCTCGGCTCCCGGGTTTGCCGCGATCGTCGGTGCGGCGCCGGACAATGAGACCGCGGTGAAGATCGCCCGTGAACTGCAGGAGAAGAACCTGTACGTGTTCATCGCCGGCGAGACCAACGGCGTATCGTTCGCCGAACAGTTGGCCGAAGCCGGTGTGGAACTGGGCTGGGATACCCGCCTGGTTCCGTTTGGCAAGGACATCTCGGCAGCCATCTACGCGCTGGGATTCGCCAACCGGGCGGCGTTGTCTTTCGGAGGCGTCAAGCCGGGTGACTTTGCACGCAACCTGAAGTACAACAAGAACCGTATCTTCGCGTTCGTGATCGCTCTGGGCGAAGTCGACGAGGTGAAATACGCCGCCGCAGCCGGCGCCATCTCATACGGCTTTCCGACCATCGCCGATACGGCAATTCCGCAGATCCTGCCGACCGGCATTTGCACCTACGAGCATGTGGTGTCATCCGTGCCGCACGATCGGATCGTGGAGAAGGCGCTTGAGGTGCGTGGCTGCAAGATCAAGATCACCAAGGTGCCCATCCCTGTGTCATATGGCGCTGCGTTTGAGGGTGAGCGTATCCGCAAGGAGCAGACCTACGTGGAGTTCGGCGGAAACCGCACGCATGCGTTCGAGTATGTCTGCACCCGCGACATCACCGAAGTGGAAGACGGCAAGATCAATGTCGTGGGGCCTGAGATCGACGATGTTGAAGTCGGGACGTCACTGCCGCTGGCTATCTGGGTTGAAGTGGCCGGACGCAAGATGCAGGCTGATTTCGAGCCGATCCTGGAGCGCCAGATACACCACCTGATCAACGGCGGCGAGGGTGTCTGGCACATGGGCCAGCGTGACATCATCTGGGTGCGTATCAGTAAGGGCGCCCAGGCCAAGGGGTTTAAGATCCGGCACTTGGGAGAGATCATCCGCGCCAAGTTACTCAGCGACTATCCCGCTATCGTGGACAAGGTGCAGGTGACCCTGTTTACCGACGCGGCCGAGGTGGAGACACGACTTGCGGAAGCGCGACGGGTCTACCGCGAGCGTAACCTGCGTGTGGAGTCGCTGACGGACGACAGCGTGGATACGTTCTACTCCTGCCTGCTGTGCCAGAGTTTCGCACCAAACCACGTGTGCGTGATCACGCCCGAGCGACTGGGGCTGTGCGGCGCCTACAACTGGCTGGACGGTAAAGCGGCGTATGAGATCGACCCCACAGGACCGAACCAACCCCTGCTGAAGGGTGAGTGCCTGGATCCGATACGCGGCCAATGGAAGAACATCAACGACTATGTGTATGTGAACTCCAAACAGACCATTCAGGCGTTTAACGCCTACTCCATGCTGAAGGATCCCATGACCAGTTGCGGCTGCTTTGAGGCGATCGTGGCGATGCTGCCGGAATGCAACGGTGTGGCGATCGTGAACCGTGAGTACGGCGGCGACACACCCATGGGAATGAAGTTCTCCACGCTGGCGGGAGTCACCGGCGGCGGACAGCAGACCCCGGGGTTCATCGGCGTGGGGAAGGCGTATATTTCCAGCCGCAAGTTTATCTCTTCCGAAGGCGGACACAAACGCATCGTCTGGATGCCCGCGGAATTGAAGCAGACGCTGAAAGAGGAACTGATCCACATCGGCGAACAACTGGGTATTCCCAACTACATCGACATGATCGCCGACGAGCAGAACGCCGGCGTTGATACGGCCTCCATCACCGCGCACATGCAGAAGATGGGGCATCCGGCGCTGGACATGTGGGACATCACCCAGCCGTCGCCGGAACTGGCGGCATTTGACGCCCAGCGGGGCGTTGCATCAGAGGCCGCACCATCGGTCCCCAGCGCGCCGCCCGCATCGGCATCGAAACCGGCGCCGGCGCCTGTCGCGGAGCCGGCTGTTGAGTCCCCGGCGCCGTCACCAGCGCCCGCTCCGGTTGCGGAAACCGCTCCCGTCTCCGCTCCGGCAGCGACGGAGGCCGCCTCCACCGCTCCGATTGCACCGATGCAGACCCAGGGGATCGACTACGTGATGTCGGTACTGGACCGAATGCGCAGCCAGGGATTGCCGGTGGCCGGGCCGGATGCCGCACCGGAGCAGCAACTGGCCGCGCTGCAGGCGTCGACCGCGTTGAACCTGCTCACTGCCGGCGCAAACATGCTGTTGATGTACAGTGGATTGCTCGGTGCAATGCCCGCTGCGTCGGCAACGCCGGCGGCTGCACCGGCTCAACCCGCCGCACCGGCTGATGATGCCGCGCCGGTCGTACAGAAGCCGGAGCAGCCCGTTATGGAAGCGCCGGCCCCTGTGCGTGCGGTGACATCGGCGTCGATCGTCGTTCCGACTACGTTCCCAACCTTCAGTGATACGGCCGCCATGGCGGTGCGCACGGTGACCCTGGGAGGCAGCGGAACGCGCACCTCTGCGGTGACCATCGGCGGTTCCGAAGTGATGCCGTTCCGCCACTATGAAGGCAATACTGGCAACCCGCCGGTTATCGCCATGGAGGTGTTCGATCAGTTGCCGCGCAACTATCCGGACAGCCTGCGAGACGCCTACGGTCAGCTGCTGGCTGATCCGGCTGCCATGGCGAAGTACTGTGTGGAGCGGCTGGACGCGGCAGCGATCAGCGTGCGTCTGGAAGGCGCCCATCCAGATCAAGCAGATACTTCGCCGGCCGCCTGTGTTGATTTCATCCGCCAAATCATGCAGGCGGTGGGGGTTCCCATCATCGTTACCGGCCCGGCGCACTACGAAAAGTGCAACGCCGTGATGAAGGAAGTCGCCAGCCAGTTCGCGGGAGAAAACCTGTTGCTGAACTGGGTGGAAACGGACAACTACAAGACGATCGCGGCAGCCGCCATGGCGTATGGTCACTGTGTGGTTACCCAAACCCCGATCGATGTGAACATGGCCAAGCAGCTGAACATCCTGTGCACCAACATGGGCCTGGCGCCAGACAAAATCGTGATCGATGCACTGACCGGCGCGTTGGGTTATGGTCTGGAGTACACCTACTCGGTGATGGAGCGCATCCGTGCCTCAGCGTTCACCGGTGATGCGATGCTGGCGATGCCGATGCTGGTCACGCCGGGCTATGAAGTGGCGAAGATCAAAGAGAGCAAAGCGCCGGCCAGCTCCTTCCCGCTGTGGGGACCTGAGTCCGAGCGCGGCGCACTACTGGAGATCGCCACGGCCATGAGCCTGTTGAATGCCGGTGCGGACCTGCTGGTGATGTACCATCCCACAGCCGCCCGAACCGTTGGCCAGAAGATTGCCGATATGACCCGGGTAGCTGGGTGAAGGGGGAATAACAATGGCTCTTTCCGGACTGGATATCTTCAAACTGCTGCCCAAGACCAACTGCGGTGAGTGCGGCGTGCCCACCTGCATGGCGTTCGCCATGAAGCTGGCCTCCAAGAATGCGGAGTTGGCCGCCTGCCCCTACGCCTCTGAGGAGGCGGTCGCCAAGATCGGCGCTGCGAGCAAGCCGCCGGTGCGTCTGGTCAAGATCGGCTCGGCTGACTGTGAAGTTGCGGTCGGGAACGAGACCGTGATGTTCCGGCATGAGAAGACCTTCGTGCATCAGACCGCTTTTGCCGTGGCCTTTTCCGATGCTCAATCGAGCACCGAACTGGCCCATCTGACCGCTGATGTGCGGGAATACTGCCTGGAGCGGGTCGGGGAGCAGTTGCGGCTGGACCTGGCGCTGGTGGACAACACCACCGGCGCTGTAGAACCGTTCGTAGCCGCCGTGAAGGCGGTCGCCGGTGGCACAGGCCGTGGCTTGATCCTCAAGAGCGGCAATCTGGAAGCTTTGGATGCCGCGCTGAGCGCCCTGCCAGGACAGCGTCCGTTGATCCATGCCGCTACTCCCGATAACGCCGACGCGGTCGCCGCTCTGGCGTTGAAACATAAGGCGCCGGTAGTAGCCGCCGCAGAGACTCTGGACTCGCTGGCGTCGCTGACACAGCGCCTACAGGGGTTGGGCGTGATGGATATCGTGCTTGAGGCTCCTGCAGACAACCCGGCGGCTGTGCTGCAGTTGAACACCATCATGCGTAAGGCCGCGCTCAAGGGACCTTATGAGCCGATGGGTTACCCGATTCTCAACACGGTGATCGGGCAGGACATGGCGTCCCTGGTTGCGGACGCCTCGACGTTCATCTGCAAATACGCATCGATCCTGGTAATCGACTCACTGGCGTACCAGGCGTTGCTGCCGTTGATGATGCTGCGCCAGAACATCTACACCGATCCGCAGAAACCGATCCAGGTGGAGCCGAAGGTCTATCCGATTGGTGAAGCGCACGACACCTCTCCGGTATTCGTGACGACCAACTTCTCCTTGACTTACTTCATCGTCAGCGGGGAACTGGAGAACTCCGGTGTCCCGTCGCATCTGGCGGTGGTGGAGTGTGAGGGCATGAGCGTGTTGACCGCCTGGGCGGCCGGTAAGTTCTCAGGTGAGAAGATCGCCGCGTTCATCAAGTCCTCAGGACTGGAACAACAGGTGAAGACACGCAAACTGGTGATCCCGGGCTACGTGTCGCAGATCAGCGGAGAACTGGAAGACTCCCTGCCTGGCTGGGAGGTGGTGGTCGGACCGCAAGAGGCATCGGACATCGCCGCATTCATGAAGATCTACGCGGCGGCGAGTTGACGGACGGCAGGCAGGTGGATGTCATGAGCCTGAGGCGGCGCTAACAGATGCCCACGGTACGGTTTCTTCCGGCCGATGTCACCGTTGAGGTGCAGTCGGGCGTGATGATCCATGAGGCCGCCATCAAGGCCGGCCTTGAAGAACTGCACCTGCCCTGCGGCGGCAAAGGCACCTGTGGGCGATGCCAGGTAGAGGTGTTGGAGGGCGACTACCAACCGAGCAGCACACGGTTGGAGTCCGCCCTCGCAAGCCAAGGGCTGGTGTTAGCCTGCCGTACCCACGTTACCGGCGACATGGTCATCCGGCTGCGCCAACGTCAGGAGACCGGCATCAAGGCGATGGGCGATAGCCAGTTCCTTATCAGTGATGAATACCTGCCCGATCCGTCATCGCTGACGCCTCTGTTTACCGCACATCAGGTTGCCGTTCCACCCGCGTCGGTGGAAGAGCACTACAGCGACTGGCAGCGCCTGGTGCGCGAGCTGACGCGCGACACGGGAGCGATCACCGTTACAGCCGATGCCGTCGTGCTGCGGGGACTGGCCGAGACGATCCGCGCCGAAGAGGGCCGCGTCACCGCGATCGTCCAAGAAGATGACGGCGCCCTGCAGGTGCTGGAGGTTTTGCCCGGGCATCACGCCCCGCGTGCCCTGGGGTTGGCCGTCGATGTGGGTACAACCACGGTGGCCGTGCAACTGGTGAACCTTCTGGATGGATCGGTGCTGGCCAGCCGTACCGCCTACAACGCGCAGATCAGCCGCGGCGCCGATATCATCACGCGGATTGATTACGCGAGAACCCCGGCGCGCCTGGGCGAACTGACCGACATGGCGCTGTCCACCATTAACGGTCTCGTCCGTGAACTGGCAGCGGAGGCGCAGATAGAAGCCGACACAATCCATGCCGCGTTTGTGTCCGGTAACACCACCATGATCCACCTGTTGTTGGGACTGCCGCCTCGGTACATACGCGAGGCGCCGTATGTACCCACTGTCTCCGCCGTGCCTGCGCTGCTGGCTGTCGAGGTTGGCCTGGCCATCCATCCCAAGGCTGTGGTCGCTTTCGCACCAGCAGTGGGCAGTTACGTGGGTGGTGATATCACCGCCGGCTTGCTCTGCACGGAGTTCTTCTCGAACCGCGAAGAGGTCTTCCTGTTCCTTGATATCGGAACCAATGGAGAGATCGTGCTGGGCAACGCAGACTGGATGGTCACGTGCGCCTGCTCAGCCGGACCCGCGTTTGAGGGATCTGGCATCAAGTGCGGGATGCGCGCATCCGAAGGCGCGGTGGAGTATGTGTCGATCACTCAAGGGGGCGACACTGTCCACTGTGATGTGATCGGCGACGGGAAGCCGGCGGGAATATGCGGCTCCGGTCTGATATCACTGCTGGGTGAACTGCTGCTCAGCGGGGTGATCGATCAGTCCGGCCGTTTCAACACTGAACTGCCTACCGGCCGGTGGGTGGAGTGCGGCGGCGCCATGGCGTATGTGATTGCCCGCGCCGAGGAAACCCTGACCGGAGAGGATCTGGTGGTCACCGAGGCGGATATCGAGAACCTGATGCGCACCAAGGCAGCCATCTATGCGGCGTGTGCGTTGATCCTCAGTAACGTGGGGCTCGACTGGAGCGTCATCACCCGCATCTTCATCGCCGGCGGATTCGGGCGCTACATCGATATCCAGGATGCCATCTTGATCGGGTTGCTGCCTGATCTGCCGGTGGAACGGTTCCGTTACATCGGGAACTCCGCTCTGACAGGCGCCTATATCGCGCTGTTGTCGCGCGCCCATCGCCAGCGGTTGGCACAGATCGCTTCCGCAATGACATATATAGACTTGAGCAGCGACCACCGATACATGGATAGTTATTTGGGGGCGTTATTCCTGCCCCATACCGATCTGTCACAGTTCCCCTCCGTCACTGGTAAGCTGACCACTCTGAGGGGAACTGTATCGGGCGTATGATAACCCTGCCGGAGCAGCATCCGGACATGACACTGACACAAGGGAGGCAATGATGAAGAGTTTACTGGAGCGGTTGGCCGCCGGCGAGGTGTTGATCTCCGATGGCGCCATGGGTACGTTTCTGCAAGCCAAGGGGCTGCAGCCGGGTGAATGTCCGGAGTCATGGTGCGTATCGCATCCCGAGGCGGTTCAGAGTATCGCTGAGGCATACATCAACGCCGGCGCCGACATCGTGGAGACCAACTCGTTCGGTGGAACCTCTTACAAGCTGAAGGAGTTCGGACTGCGCGACAAAGTGGCCGAGTTCAATACCGCCGCGGCCCAGCTGGCCAAAGCGGCCATGGGTGACAAAGGCTATGTCGCCGCATCGGTTGGCCCCACCGGTCAGATCGTGGAGGACGAAGGCGGGGACGTGACGGAAGAGGATCTCTACGAAGCGTTCAAGGAGCAGGTCGTCGCGCTGGCCGCCGGCGGGGCGGACGCACTGTGCATTGAAACCATGTCTTCCGTGACCGAAGCAGCTCAGGCCATTCGGGCTGCTAAGGAGAACACCAGCCTGCCGGTGATTTGCACGTTCACCTTTGAGCTGGGCGCACGCGGCTTCCGCACTATGATGGGAGTGGATCCGGTCCGAGCGACGCAAGCGGCGCTGGAGGCCGGTGCGGATATCGTCGGGGCGAACTGCGGTAACGGCATACACAACATGATTGAGATTACCCGCCAGATCCGCTCGGCTGCACCGGGTGTGCCGATCCTGATCCACGCAAACGCCGGTATGCCGGTGTTGGAGCAAGGAAAATCGGTGTTCAAGGAAACGCCATCCGATATGGCAGGCCGCGTCAAGGAACTGGTGGATGCCGGCGCGAATATCATCGGTGGCTGCTGCGGCACCACGCCCGACCACATCGCCGCGATGGCCGCGGTCGTGCGCGGCGCCCGCTGACGGAGACAGCCCTGCGGGGTGCAGGGAGTGAAGTGGCCTTTGGCCACGGGGGTGATGCGCGGTGCGTTTGCACGCTCCACGCGGGGAAGGCGCGGCGCTGTCGCGCCACGGTTGCGGCGTTGCCGCATTGGGTAGCCGCCAACTGCACACGCGCGGCGAAGCCGCAATCCGCGTCGCGCTATGCGCGGCGCACATCCCCCGCGCCGCAGGCGCGTCACCCCCGCGGGCGAAGCCCGCTTCACCCCTG
>CAZHSN010000051.1:0-22160 GCA_964535125.1 uncultured bacterium | reverse complement strand
GTTCGGCGGAGCTTGGCCCTTTTCCTGCGAGTTTGTGCTTATACGAATAATCCGGTGTGCTATAGGTAAAGTGACTAAGAACAAAACAGTTGTACCTTTGCCTCCATTTTATGATGTTATAATTCCGCAATGAAAGGAATGTGGCTCAATACGACACTAAATGGCGTAAAGGTAATTCAGGAGGTTAGACGATGATGGATCCGCCGATATATGTGGGGCGTAGGTATCTAATAGCACAAGAGCAGGATCTCCGTCCATATATCAGCGACATTTGTGAAGTCTTAGTCGATGTCGCGAACAATAGTGTGCTCATTGATGAATCAACCGTTAGTGGTGGCCTGAAATATCGCTTGTACTCTGTGTCAGGGGAAGTATATGACGTAGCGTATCGTGGTATGGAAAGGTATGATGTAATTGACGGTACAATAATTGACTGTGGAATGATGCGTTTTCCCAAAGTACCGCGCGGTGGATATCCGGCGTACTTCGCGGAAGTGGATCACTATGGTAAGATGCATCACATCAACGTTCAGGCGTTACAGCGCCACATTCACCGGTTAGATATACGCGAGCTCTATATGACATATCGATTGGGTTTTGTTAATGGAAGCGTTGTGTATGCGGATGGCAATACAGCGACAATAATTGATAGAGATGGTCATGTGAGAAAGATGCATTTTAGAAGCGGAACAGTATGGGTGTACAATGGGTATATTATTCACGAGCGCGAAGTGCTTAATATGGAATTGGTAAGAGTGACGGCCTATGATGATGTTGGACAACGGTGTGGATCTCATGGGATAAAGACGTTATGGGGTCTAAAGAACCGTACATATTGGGTTGTTACAAAGAGGGTATGGCGCTTGTTAATACGCATATCACATATGCGAAGAGGCAGGATGATGAAGTGATTGGTTCCATTCGTTCGCGCGCTGCCATAGGAATGCCAATATCGATCATACTGATCTGGCTGCTGTCAGACTCAGGCGATTGGATTTCTGTAGCATTTGTGATGTTGTTCTGGGTAGTGGTATGTCCGGTTAACTGGGCAACAGGAATCTCCATGGCGCTATCATTGGGCATGTTGTACTTACTGCGTGTGTTTGCGGATTCCATGATGCCAATATGGGGCGTCTACCAGCCACATTGGTGGGCGGTATTGCCTGATGAATTTGGGCTTCAGTGGGATGTGTATCGTCCAATTCTGGCATATGTGATACCCATCTGGGTGATTAAGGCGACCTATACGGCGGTAAGATGGGCTAGAACTCCGTGATATCAGTGATAGGATAATCAATATTAGTTGCACGATTGTTCTCTACTTGTTGCGTCAGCAATGATGCTCCATAGTCGCCAAGCGTTATGGTGACGGCGAAGTGCGGACGCCGACGGTATCCCATGACGGCTCCGGGGAGTGTCAACGTTGGGATAAGGACTCGCTCATTGCTGGCGATCTGGCTTGCCAGTGGAATTGCATCACCCGGCTGACGTGTTCCTTTCGGGGTGGCGCTGGCTGGCGCCGGTCACGCAGCGGGGCCGAGATGCCCGTCATGATTTGGTGGTGAGCCGGCGCGCTCGGCGGTCTCTTACCGGTTTGTCAGCTATATCGCCGGGTCGGCAGGCTGCATCTCCGGTGCCGTACTGCGGATCGCTCGGCTGCACGCGTTGGAACGGGACTGCAGAACGCTGTCGATGCAGGCGAGGAAGCCGTGGACGCACTGGATCTCCAGAGCATAGAACACCTTCAACCCCTGCTTGCGGTCTCGGACCAATCCGGTTTGCTTCATCAACGCCAGGTGCTTGGATACGGTGGACATATCGGAACCCACCAGCTGCTGCAGTTCGCAGACGCAGCGTTCTCCTTCGGCTAGCGCTTCGATGATCGCCAGCCGGCTGGGATGCGCCATCGCTTTCAGCACAGCCGCACGCTGTTTGTATGCTTCCAGATCCATCTGTTTCCTTCCTCCGCTATTTGCCAGTTTAGCCAAATAGCGCGGCGCGTGCAAGTTCAACGCACCGTGGCGTGCATGCCATCGGTCCCGCGTTCCACGTCAACCGTCAGGATGCCTCGCGGTGTGCAGACGCGTCCTCTGGCCCATTGCAGTCCGGCGTCTGCCGGCTCGCATCGATAGTCGCTCCAACCGGGAGCGGTCGGGTATAGGCCAAGCACATACCGCTGCAGCTGCCAGGCGATCTGCCCCGCCCACGCGTGGCAGAAACTGAGCGTGTTACCGTTCGATGCAGTGATGGGGAGCGAGCCGTCCGGACGGATCGCTTCAAACAGGGTATGATGGCCTATCGAGGCGATCCCGCCGGTCACCCGTCGGATCAGTTCCAGCGCGCCTTCGCTGTCGCCCACATGGAAGCGTGCGGCGGACTCGTATGCGCAGGCGTAGGGCCAGACCACGCCGTCGTGACAGGAGTCGATACCCAGTACGGGAGCGATGTTGATGTTGCCGAATGGCGTGCGGTGACGCTGCAGCGACGCCAGCAGCGCCGACTGGCGTTCCGAAGGCGCCAGGCCGGCCAGGATCGCCCAGGCATTGGTCGCCAGGTCGCTCCGATCCACGCCGTCCGCTGTGTTCGGAAGGAACCGGTAGGCCTGCAGTGTGTCGCTCCAAAAGGCGGCATCGAACCGGTCGCGCACCGACTGCAACAGCCGGTGCGTACGCTCGGCATGATCTGGCTGATCGTTGGCGCGGAACAGCTGCGCCATCGCTTGAAGCCCCATGGCGGCAGTGGCCTGCAGCGCCGGCAGCGGTACGTTATCCAGAGGAATGGTATACATCCAGGAGAGCGAGCAGTGCAGCCAGCCGTCGGGATGCTCGGCAAAGCGGCGTTCACACCACTCCAAGAACCACGGCAGGCTGGTTTTCGCAAATCGAAGCAGCCGTTCGTCGCCGGTATGGATCCACGTTTCGTACAGGCAAACGCACTCCCAGAACGCCCATTCGTAGAACGGTTGATGGGTGGAGGCGCTGCCCGGATACAGCCCGTGTTCACTGCATCCCATATGCTGTGCGCTCATGATCAGGATCAGGCTGTTGAGAATGGGTTCCGGGTCGGTCCAGTTGTACAGCCAGCAGAGCGATCCCGGACGCAGATCGCCGCCCCATACCTCGCGGTCTCGACGGCAGCCGTCCCACTGCACATAGCCCTTCCCGAACGGGGCGAACACCGGCCACAGGCTGTGTGACGCCGGTTGGGTGCAGAGATGCACGGTGTCCACCGCCATCCGCCACGCCCGGTTCAACTCTGGGTCACTGCATTCGAACCATCCTTCCGGTTGAGCGGGAAACTCCGAGGGGATCAATTCACACCCGTCGACCCGTACCGGTTTCCGGCTGGTGTTGCTCAAACGCACATAGCGAAACGCCGAGGAGAGATGCGTCGGCGTGCGCTGCCGCATCTCCGGCGACAACTCCCATTCGCCGCGCGCCGGAAACGCGGTGAAGGATGGGGCCTTGTCGCCGACAAACCCGGGATCATCGACGGGGTGCTGGTCGAACAGCTCCAGTATCTGCAGATCCGACGCCAGCGCATACCTCACCGGTCCGCTTCCGGAAACCGCCACGCTTCCCGTGCGTTTCCGTCCCCAGTCCATCAGCAGCGACGATCCCGGTGACAGCACGATCGGCAGTGATGCCGGTTGGCCGTCGCGCAGGAACCGCGCTGGTGGGATCGGCTGCGGGCTGCCCAGCGGCGGTAATGTCTGCAGGTTGATGGGGGACACGTGCTCAGTCATCCGAAACCTCCCGGTGATATCCGCTTTATTGTACGGAGAACACGATGCAGGCGCCTCTGCAGGCAGGAGACAGGGTGCGGTATCGCGAATACTGCGATGTAATCACGCGGAGGGAGGGGACAATGCGCATGCATTTCATCATGCGCGCCGGTCTGGCATGCCTTGGTGCGCTGCTGGCGGTGCAGGCGTACGGCTCATCGGTCATCGATCACGGAGCCATCGCGGACGGCGCGACCGACTGCACGACGGCGTTTCAACGCGCACTGGATGCCGCAGCGGCGGCCGGCGGAGGGGTGGTCGACGTCCCGGCTGGCCGGTATGCCCTCAGTGGAGTGTTGCGCATTCCGGCGTATGTACGGCTGCAGGGTGTCACCGCGGGCCACGCGCCCAGCTCTGACGCCGCCGGCAGCGTGCTGCTTACCACAGCGGGACACGGTGAACCGGACGGCCCGCCGTTTATCACCTTGGATGGCGATAACGCCGCCGTGGCGGGATTCACGATTGTCTATCCCCGTTCCGACCCGCGGCAGGTCCCTCCGGTACCCTACCCGCCCGCCATCGGTAACACGCCAAACGCCAGCAATGTGGCCGTGCTGGACATGAACGTGTGGAACGCTTACGAGGGTGTGCGGCTGGTACAGGCGGGCCGGCACTTGATCCGCAATCTGCATGGATATCCCACCCGACGGGGACTGTTCGTCGACCGCTGCTGGGATGTGGGGCGGGTGGAACAGTGCCACTTCTGGCCCTACAGCATCTCGGCGTTCGAGCTGACCGATGCAGCGGCCTGGAAACGTGTGCGCGACTGGGTGGCCACACACGCCACCGCCTTCGAATTTGCCCGTACCGACTGGGAGTATGTCACAGGCACGTTCTGTTACGGCTACCGCATCGGCTACCACCTGTCGGTCAGAACCCAGGGCCCCGGATGCGGCGCCATGACCAACATCGGCGCGGACTGCAGCGAATACGGGATCTACGCCGATGACATTCAGCCCAGCGGCTGGATGATCAGCAACGGAGAGTTCCACGGTCGGGCCGGAAGCACCACAGCTGTCGGCGTGGAGATAGCGCCAGGCTGTAACGGCCGGTTGAGCCTTGCGAATTGTACGTTTTTCGGCCTATGGGACGCGGTGATCCGGATGCGGGCACCCAAAGGCGATCTGATGCTCAACGGCTGCCATCTGCTGAACTGGGATGTGGGGCTGCGGGGTACGCCGGCGGCGCAACTGATGGCGGGACGCGCGCTGATAGCGAATTGCCAGTTCGGTCAGGGTGAGTACCATGTCGCGGTGTCGTCCGCTGTGCGTCAGGTCTCGTTGCAGGCGAACCAGGCCGACGGCGCGTTCCGAGTGAAGAATCAGGCGGGATCGCGGTTGACTGCGGCGAATAATACCGGCTCGGTGCGCATCTTGACCCGTACTGAACTGCGTGCCTACCGCGTGGATGTCGGATCGGACGGCGATCAGGAGTATATCGCCGGTTTTTGGGCGCAGGAGGGACCCGAGCAGGCCACCTGGCGCTGGACGCGGCACAACAGCCGCATCAACCTGCCTGCAGAGCCGGGTAAGCCCTATCGCATAACCGTCCGTGTGGACATCCGGGAGTCAGCCTTGATGCCTGGCGCCGGACTGTACCTGAACGAGCGGTTGGTGATCCCGGTAACGCGCGCCGGGCTGCAGCAGCTGACGGGCACGCTTCCCCCTGCACCCACAGGAATGTATCGGCTGCAATGGCGCGTAAAACCCTGGATACCGCACGTGGGCGGAGATGCGCGCGAACTGGGCGGGTATCTCGATTGGGTGCAACTGCAACAACAGGGCTACGCCGGCGCGGTCGTGCGGGTGAACGGTCCTGATGCGACACACAGGAGGTGATCGATACATGACACGACTTTTGGCTGCATTGGGGGTGCTGATCATGGCAGGCATGTGCCAGGCCGACTGGAATGTGATGGACCATGGAGCGGTGGCGGATGGCCAGACCGACTGCACGGCCGCGTTTCAGCAGGCGCTGGATGCCGCCGGCGCCGCGGGAGGCGGTGTCGTGCGTGTTCCCGCCGGTAGGTTCTACTTCAAGGGGACGCTCTCTATCCCGGCGTTCGTCCGGCTGCAGGGCGTAACCACAGGACAGGCGCCGCAGGACAGGGGGACCGGAACCATCCTGCTGGTGACTGCGGGACGCGGCGATCAGGAGGCCGCGCCGTTTATCCTGTTGAGTGGCGACAGCGCCGCGGTGGGCGGCATTCAGTTTCTCTACCCCGACTGGAAGATCACCGACGTCCCGCCGGTGCCCTATCCGCCGACGATCGGTAATAAACCGAATATCAACAACGTGGCGATCGATGACTGCAACCTGCAGAACAGCTACGAAGGCATCCGGTTGATCCGGGCACACCGGCATGTGGTGCGGAATGTGCACGGCTACCCGGCCTGGCGTGCGCTGTTTGTCGACCAGTGCTATGACATCGGCCGGGTGGAGAACTGCCACTTCTGGCCGTATAGCTGTGTCGAGGTGATGGGGACGCCGGACGGTAAGAGGTTTTGGCAATGGGTGAACCTGAACGGCGTGGCGTTCGAGTTTGCCCGCACTGACTGGCAATACGTGTTGAACACATTCTGTTTCGGATACGGCGCCGGCTACAAGTTTTCGAACTACGGCGACGGAGCCTGCAACGGTAACTTCCTGGGGTTGGGGGCCGACAGCTGCGAAGTGGCTGTGTTGGTGGAGGACGCCCAACCCGCCGGCCTGCTGATTACCAACGGGGAGTTTGTGGGCCGATGGGAAACCGAGGAGGCCGTTACCCTGCGGGTGAAGCCCTCGGCGGGCGGAAAGGTGAGTCTGAGCAACTGCTCATTCTGGGGCCCCATCGATAAATGCATCGAGATGAAATCACCCCGGGCATTGCTGAGCGTCATCGGCTGCCACTTCGAGGCGTGGGATCTGAAACGCCAGCACAGTCCTGCCATCCTGTTGGAAGGGGGACGTTCGATCATCCAAGCCAACACCTTCTCATCGAACGGCGATGTGCATGTGCAGGCCGGCGAGGCGGTACGGTCAGCGATTATCACGGCCAATCAGGCCGATGGACCCTTCCGCGTGGTGGCCCATCCCAAGGCGCGTGTGACCCAATCGCTAAACGGCGACGAACCGGTGCAACTGTCGCCGGCGCAACTGTCGCGGTTCCTGTTGGATATCGGTGAGAGCGGCGATGCACCCTATCTCAAAGGATGGCACGGGCCTGAACGGTATGAGACGGACGGCGTGATGGGCAGTTGGCGTTGGGCCAAGGCAGGTTCCTTGCTGCGTGTACCGGCAGCACCGGGCAAGCGGTACACGGTTCGGGCGCGCATCCGCATGGACGCCCCGGCGCTGATGCCGGGAGCAGGGCTCTACTTGGGCAACACCTTAGTCGCTCCCATCACCCGCGCCGGTGTACAGGTGATCACGGGCGAAATCCCAGCAGGGAAAGCGTCAGAACTCGAGCTGACCTGGCGAGTGAAACCCTGGGTGCCGGCCGAGTCGCTGCCCAACAGCAAAGACACACGCGACCTGGGCGTGTATGTGGACTGGGTGGAGTTCACCAGCGGAACCGCCAAGGCGGTGACGTCGCTCAACACCGGTCTGCCTGTCGCTGCGCCCAAATAGCCAACGTACCGGGGAGTGTCCCGGACCGGTCACTCCCCATACGCTGACGGTCAGCGGTCTGGCCGTACAACCGGGAGGTCTGCGTGACGTTTCTCATCCTGATTTTGGGCGTTCTGTGTACGGCGGGCGTCTGTCTGGCGGATTGGAATGTCGTCGACTTTGGCGCGGTGTCGGATGGCCAGACCGACTGCACGGCCGCGTTTCAGCAGGCGCTGGATGTGGCCGAGAAGGCGGGTGGCGGCACGGTGCGTGTCCCCGCCGGCCGCTGGTACTTTAGGGGCACGTTGTCTATCCCGGCGTTCGTCCGGCTGCAGGGCGTAACCACAGGACAGGCGCCGCAGGACAGGGGGACCGGAACCATCCTGCTGGTGACTGCGGGACGAGGGGATGCGAAGTCGGCTCCGTTCCTGCAACTGAACGGTCACAACGCGGCGGTTGGCGGACTACAGTTCGTCTATCCTGACTGGAAGATCACCGATGTCCCGCCGGTTCCCTATCCCCCAACGATCGCGAATGGACCGTATCTCTTCAATGTGGTGATTGAGGACTGCAACCTGCAGAACGCGTATGAGGGCATTCGGTTGATCGGGGCGCACCGCCATCTGGTGCGTAATGTGCATGGCTACCCGGCCTGGCGAGGTCTGTACATTGATAACTGCCTGGACATCGGGCGGATTGAGAACTGCCACTTCTGGCCCTACAGCTGCGTGGATGTGATGGAGACGCCTGAGGGGAAACGGTACTGGCAATGGGTCAACCTGAACGGCGTGGCGTATGAGTTCGCACGATCCGACTGGCAGTCGGTACTCAACACGTTCTGCTTCGGGTACGGGGTAGGTTACAAGTTCAGCAACTCAGGCAAGGGAACGACCAATGGCAGTTTCTTGGGGATAGCGGCCGATAGCTGTGAAGTGGCGGTACTGGTTGCGGATGCCCATCCGGCCGGACTGCTGATCACCAACGGTGAGTTCGTGGGCGGCTGGGAGAGCCAAAAGTCGGTCACGCTGAAGATCCTGCCGTCGTCGGGCGGCAAGATCAGCTTGAGCAACTGCGCTTTCTGGGGACCGATCGACCGCTGCATCGAAATGTCCGCTTCCATGGCGCAACTGAGCGTCATCGGCTGTCACTTCTACTCTTGGGATATTGGACGCAAGAGGAGCCCGGCGATATGGCTCGGCGCGGGGCGGTCGATCGTGCAGGCCAACACGTTTTCCTCAGACGGTGAGGTGCATGTGCAGGTTGGCGAGATGGTGCGATCGGCAATCGTGGCCATGAACCAGGCGGATGGCCGGTTCCGACTGATCGCCCACCCCGATGCGAGCGTTACGCAATCGATGAACGGAGACGCACCGGTCCCCCTCAGTGCGTCGCAGCGGATGCGGTTTCGCCTCAATATCGGCAGTTCGGGTGATTTGGCCTATCTCAAGGGGTGGCACGATCAGGAGCGGGGGAATACCGGCGGCGCTCCGAGCACATGGCGCTGGGCCAAGGCCGGCGCCACGGTACGTGTTCCTGTGAATCCCAATCGCCGATATACAGTGCGGGCGCGTCTTCGCGTGGATGCGCCCGCGCTGATGCCGGGAGCGGGGTTATACGTGGGCAACACACGCATAGCGCCGATCACGCGTGCCGGTGTACAGGTGATATCCGGTGTGATACCCGCGGGCAAAGCGTCGGAACTTGATCTGACCTGGCGGGTGAAACCTTGGGTGCCGGCCAAGACGCTGCCGGGCAGCATTGATGTGCGCGAACTGGGCGTGTATGTGGACTGGGTGGAGTTGGCCAGCGGAACCACCAAGACGGTGACGTCGCTTAACACCGGGCGGGTCATCCCGGCTCAATAGTCGTCCCGCACGTATGGAGCCGGGCACGGCCGCTAGGCCGTGCCCGGCTTTCTATGCCGTTCTCGCCTTGCACTGCGGCTCAGGTTACAATGGTAGCGATGCAGCCATGGCAACGGTCCAGCGTGCTTTGGTTTGTTGCCTGGTTGCCGGTACGCCATTCTGTTCGTGAGGTGCATCTAGACACCATGAGCCAGACATCTACCCCGCATCACCATCATCACGAGCGTTGGGGAACGCGGCTGGGCGCTATCCTGGCCGTAGCCGGCAGTGCGGTAGGGTTGGGTAACTTCCTGCGATATCCCACTCAAGTCGCCCAGAACGGCGGCGGAGCGTTTTTGATACCGTATATCGTGGCGCTGCTGTTGATCGGTCTGCCGCTGATGTGGCTCGAATGGTCCATGGGTCGATACGGCGGTTCACACGGCAAGCATAACCTCCCGGCGATCTTTAGTATTCTGTCCCCTCAGCGCCGATGGATGCGGTACTTGGGCGTGCTTGGGTTGTTCATGCCGCTGGTCATCTCGGTGTACTACACCTACGTGACCTCGTGGATGCTGGGATACAGCGTCATGGCGGCTTCCGGTATATTTCATGGAGTCGAGGACAAAGCCGGGTTTGTGGACGTCTTGAACCAATACTTGGGTGCGGGGCACGGCCCGTTGTCGTTGCCGACCTGGGGGCTCTTATTCCTGGTGATCACATTTGCCTTGGGCTATCGCGTACTCTGGCATGGTGTGTCACGGGGCATCGAACGCCTGGTGCGTGTCGCCATGCCGCTGTTGTTTGTCTGTGCCGTAGCGCTGGCTATTCGGGTGCTGACTATTCCGGGCAGCCTGAAGGGCCTGGAGTTTCTGTTTCGGCCGGACCTCTCTGTGTTGAGTGATCCGAAAGTATGGCTGGCAGGGGCCGGGCAGGTGTTCTTTACGCTGAGCGTGGGCATGGGCGCGATAGTGACCTACGGCAGCTATGTCGGGCGCAATGAAGATACGGCCAAGGCGGGCCTGACCGCCGCCGGGATCAATACTTTCGCGGAAGTGGTGCTGGGAAGCTGCATCGCGATCCCGATTGCGGTCGCCGTGTTTGGAGCTAAAGAGACAATCCAAATCGCCCAAGGCAGCCCGGTGGCCATGGCGGTGATCTCCATGCCGTTGGCCTTCGAGCACATTCCCATGGGCCAGCTGTTTGGCTCCCTCTGGTTTTTGCTGCTGTTTCTGGCAGGACTGACATCGCTTGTCTCTCTGACACAGGTCGTGGTGGCGTTTCTGCAGGATGAGTTTCAGCTGTCGCGGCATCGGGCCGTCAATGCGGTGCACCTTTTTTCCGCCTTTTATCTGATTCTGGTCGTGATCAAGCAGGACGTGTTCATCGATGATATGGACTTCTGGTCCGTTAACATCGCATTGCCCGTCTGTGCACTGCTGCAGGTGGTGGTGTTCCAGTACAGCCTGGGATGGCGTGAGGCTTGGGCGGAGATCACCCGAAATGCGGCCATACGCGTACCGGTAATCTTCAGGTACATCCTGGCAGGCATCACCCCAATATATCTGCTGGTATTGCTGGGGCTTTGGGCCATTCAACAGGGGTGGGGCAAACTCATGATGGACGGCGTCGACGCTGCATCCAAACCCTGGCTGATCGCTTCACGGGTGATCATGGTCGCCATACTGGCGGGTTTTCTGTGGCTGCTGCGCCTATCGGATACCAAGCCCGTAGCCCATGCACCGGCAGAGACCAAATAACCGTCGCTGCCGATAATCGCCGACTGGCCGGGAGGGAATGTATACATGCGCAAAACGATCCATGTCGTTGACCTGGGAGCCGATCCGTCGGGACGCAATCCCAGCGGACCGGCGTTTCAACGGGCGTTGGAGGAAGCCGTGCGCACCCGGGCGGAGCGCATATCCTGGCCGGCCGGAACGTACCGCATTGAGGGGCCCGCAGACTGGATTTACGCGCTGCACCTGAAGAGTGCCAATGGGCTGCGTATTGCCGGTGAAGGTGAGCGCACCCGGTTGATCATCACCAACCCCGCGCAGGGTGTGCTTCAGTTGACCGAGTGCACCAATGTGACGGTGAGCGGATTCGTGATCGACTATGATCCGTTGCCGTTCACGCAAGGGACCATCCGCGAGACACACATCCAGGATGGGTACTTCGAACTCGAGGTGGATCCCGGCTTCAGCGGATTGGATACGCCGTGGTTCCAGAAGGCGGTTGTAGGGCCCCAATGCTGGGGCGCTGCCATCGATCGGACAACACGGCTCTGCTCATCCGAAGGGCCGGATCACACCTATATTCAGCGCTGGCGTCACCTGGGTGGCCGGCGCTGGGCGATCTATCCCACCGAGCCGTTTCGCAGTCGGCTGCCGTTCCTGCTGCCGGGTATGGGATTTGTGCCGCTGGCGCGCGGCATCCAGGCCCAGGCGATGCTCGTGTGGAGTTCATCTGATTGCGTAATGAGCGACATCACCGTGTATGCATCCCCTGCATGTTCGCTGGCGATCGGCGCCAGCGAGCGGATCACCGCCGACGGGCTGCGTGTGCTGTATCACCCTTCAGGTGACCGGCTGATATCCACCAACGCCGATGGGTTGCACTGTCCAAACAACCGGCGCGGGCTGGTGATTCGGCGGTGCCTTTGTGAAGGGATGATGGATGACGGGATAAACATCTACGGCTCGGCGATACAGGTGGCCGAGGTGCTGGATGCGCGCCGGATCGTGACGCGCGGACGGCCTCCGTTGTCGCCGGGAGATCGGCTGCAGATCGTCCGCCCGCAAGACGGCGCCGTGCTGGGCGTGGTAACACTGGATCGTGTGGAACAGAGCCCGGAGGGACCTGTGCTGACGTTCCAGCAGCCGGTGGAAGGGCTGCGCGCTGGAGCGGATCATCAGACTGCGGATACGCTTTACAACCTGTCGCAATGCGGAAACGGATACCGCATCGAGGACAACACGTTCCGGCGGCACCGGGGACGGAGCATCCTGCTGCGCGCGGGCGACGGCCTGGTGACACGGAACCGTATCGACGACCCATCGTCGCGCGGCATTGTACTCTCCAACGAACCGGACTGGCCGGAAGGGCCGATTCCAGCCAACATCACCATACAAGACAACGTCATCACCGGCGGCTGCTATGGCTTGTGGACGCCGTTGGAGCCGCTCAGTGCGATGATCATGATCCGCGCTGCGCGCCTGGGGCATCGTCCTGCGGAAGTCCCCGCTGCGTCCCGTATCCGCGTGCTGCGCAACCGCATTATCGACTCACCGGTGGCCGGTATCTCCGCCGCGGCGGTCTCCGATCTGCTGCTGGCGGATAACCGGATCGAGTCCGATCCCGCCAAGCCCCGCGGCCGACAGGCTGCCGGCGTGGAGTGCCGCGATTGCCGCAATGTGCGCGTGCGCGGCCTGAACGTGCGCGACCGGCGCGAAGGCACGCTGGCCGCGCTGCAGACTGAGCGCTGTGATGGGGTGGTTACCGAGCGGTTGGCAGGCGAGCTGCCGCCCGGCGCGCCGATGCATCGGCGGCCGGACGGCGGGACGTAAGGTCTACTTGAGGAAGAGTTCGATCACCGGCACGGTGACATTGGGCTTCTGAACGGGTACCGTCAGCGTGAGCGTCTTGCGCGCCGGGTCGCTGGCTGGATTCATCGCTACCTCGGACGCGTCGTTCAATAACTGGGCGTATTCCACCCGGTCCGCCAATCCGTCGCAATGCAGATGAAGGAATGGCCAACTGAACACGTGCAGATACAGCCGATTGGTTTGCGGATTGTAGGTGTATCGGCAATCGGGCGGCGGCACCAGGCCGTCCGGCGCCTCGGTGCATCCGTAGATGGAGCGGGAGTGCCGCTTCATCCATTCACCCATGCCATATAACCTGTCGAGCGCGCGCTCGTCGAATTCGCCTCGACCCGTTGGGCCGACATTCAACAGCAGGTTGCCTCCCTTGCTCACCGAGTCGATGAGCATTTGAACCAGCTGATCGATTGATTTCCATGAGGCTTCGTCTCGGTGATATCCCCAGGAGCCTGAGAAGGTTTGGCAGGCTTCCCACACCACGCGCTGCCCGTCCACGGTCAGCCACTCACGGGGTTGGAACTGCTCTGGCGTCTTGATATCCCAGCCGTCCGGCAGATCCAGCCGGTCGTCCAGAACGATGTGCGGCTGCAGTTCCCGCACCAGCTTATACAGCGCCTCGCTGCCCCAGTCGTCGCGTCCTTTACCGATGAAGCCTTCGCGTGATGGGTAGCTGAAGTCGAACCACAGGACATCGATTTTGCCGAACTGGGTCAGTAGTTCACGTACTTGGCCGTGCAGGTATTCGATATAGCGCTTCTGGTCCCGGATCTTGTTGCGTTCGGCTCGGTCCGGGAAGTTGCGGTGCGCGTGCATGTCATCGATGATGAAGTCCGGATGGTGCCAGTCGATCAGGGAGTGATAGAAGCCCACGCGCAGGTCACGGGCCCGGAACGCATCCACCATGGGGTGCAGCAGGTCCTTGCCGCAGGGGGTGTTAGGCGCCTTATAGTCGGTCAGCGCGCTGTCCCACAGGCAGAACCCTTCGTGATGCTTGGTGGTCACCACAAAGTACTTCATACCCGCACGGGCGGCGGCATCCGCCCACAAGGCAGGGTCATACAGATCCGGGTCGAAGTGCTTGAAATAGCGGTCATACACGTCGTCCGGCACCTGCTCGTGGTACTTCATCCATTCATGGCGTGCGGGCAGTGCATACAGCCCCCAATGAATGAACATGCCGAACCGGTCCTGAACGAACCATGAGGTGTCACCGGCGGTCTTGCGGACTTCCTGGCTCATGTTCCTCTCCTGTAATGTGATGTCACCGTGATCAGCGCGTCGCGCCTGAGCCACTCGCTTAGGATCTACCAAGCATGGCGTGGGGTTGGCGACGGACACAGACATTATCGCCAACTCCACACAGGAATGGTATGGTCACAGCAGGTGTTCGGGTCGTCGCTGATCCTGGCCGGTACAATGAACACTAAGCAACGGTCGTTCGACAGCAAAGGAGCAGCGATGAGTACTTACTGGTCGGTTCTGGGAATGGCGATGGTGTTGGCCATGTCGGCCGGTGTGGCGCAAGCCATGCCGTGGCTCGGGCCGGCGCCCGAACAACTGCCGCCCGTGACGGTGCGTTGGGAAGATCCCGCACAGCGGAGCGTCTTTGCTGTGGAAGGCGCCCGATATAGTTGCCGAGTGGCGACGCATCCGGCGCGTCTGCTCTCGCTGACGGCCGACGGTCAGCCTGTATTGAGCGGTGACGGGTTGTTTGCGATAGTCGACAACCAGGGTCATCGGTATGTGCCTGCGCCGCCTGAGTTCACGCCGGTCTGGGATGTATGGCGTCGTCAGTGGGTAACCGCCAGTGACTCGCGGGCGCGTATGAATGTCTGGAACGCCACCCCGTACTACTGGGACGCGCATCTGCTCGATATTCCGCTGATCGATGCAAGGGTGTTGGAGTCGCTCCGGACGTTCGAACCGAAGCAGTTGGCTGCATGGTCGTTCAAGGGAACGGCAGCGGACTGGAAAGCGGCGAACAACACCCGTTTCACCCAGCGCGCAGACTACCTGGATGTGGCGCTGACCGGTACAGATCCTTACGTTACCTCGCCTGCTGTGACGTTGCAAGGTCCCATTGAAGTGCGGGTGCGTATGCGCACGCGGATGGGTGGAGGCGGAGCCTTGTATTGGGCGACCCGCAAAGACGGCCTTCAGGGCAGTCATGTACTGACCTTTCCGGTGCGCGGCGACGGACAGTGGCACGATTACACCCTGCGGATCAACACCAGCGATGTCGTCACCATGATCCGGCTGGATCCGGCCGGCGAGACCGGATCAGCGCAGATCGCCTCCATCGGTGTGTTCACCATGCCGGACCTGGGTGATCAGCCGCCTGTGATCCGGGGTGAGTGGGTGTTCCATGCCCATCCGGATCATCTGCGTGTGCAACTGCGCATTGAGCCGCCGAAGGGCGTGACCGGTCCGTTTACGGCAGAGTGGAGCGGGTTGCCAACGCATGCGTCCGCAACGCTTGGTAACCGTCCGTTGGCGTCGCTGACCGACCGGATGGCCTGCCTGGGCCCTGAAGGCAGTTCCGTGCAGAACGGTGTATGGACATCACCGCTCCCGGCGGGTGGCGCGGGTATCACTTGGGTATTGCGACCCCTGGAGGCCGGCGCATCGGTGTCATCTGCCTTCGTGAACGATCTGTCACCGCTTCCCCAATCTGCTGTACAGGTGGAGAATGGCGAGTGGCGCGGATACGACCATACATCCGGCCTCTACCGCATGCACTCGGCGGTGCAGGTGGGCGCGTTTGGATTCGAGCAGGCGTACCGCAGTCCGCTGCGGCGGGGACAGACACGTGTGCGGCTGATCGGCGATGCACAGGACCGCAGGATGACGGTGATCTGTACCACGGGAGTCGGGTGTCTGGAGGCGTGCGTCCTGACCGATCTCAACGGTTTCCCGCTTCCCGTAGCTGCGTTTGTAGCCAAAAACTTCGACGGCGAACTGGAAGAGCCGGATGATGGTGCATTTGGAGACGCCTACTTCCCGGTGCATCTGGCGCCGCATGAACGGCGCGACTTCGACGTGGTGACGTTGATGCAGCAGTACGGCAGTCATATGCTCAAGCAGGTCAGCAGCATCCGGTTCTTCAACATCTACTGGCACCTCTCCACCGGCGTGTCGGAGTCCACCTGCTTTACGCACGACTGGATGGAGATCGGCCGGAGCAACGCGCTGCATATTCCGGACTTCCGGCCGTACAGCGGTCCCTTCTGGCCGGGCCAGCCGCAGCATGGCTGCGAGCAGTGGCCCGGGTTCTTGCAGTACAACGGCTCAACCCGTCTGATGTTCGAACGGACCACCTTCCATGCGGTCAGCCCGAACTTCGCCATGTACACCAATCATTACCACACCAGCGATGACGCGGCCGTTGGCACGTTAACCACCTGGGAGATCCCGCACCGCGACGAGATGCGGTCCTTTGTGCGGATGCGGTTCGACTGGAAGAAACCCGTTCGCATCGAAGGCGATGCACGGATTAACTTTCGATGGCTGAACATCTTCGAGTTCCATACCCCGCCGATGCTGCTGTGGACCGGCGCCGATGGAAAGACAGAGCGTATTGCCAGCACAACCGACGACAAACCGATGCTGGTCGGTAAGCCGATCTCCTCGCAAACGCCGTTCGTGGCATCCCATCAGACGGGCGGCCGGATCGCCTGCGTCGCACTCGTGCGCCGGTTCGCGGCGCAGCTGGGCGGCAAAACATACACGCAGTCGGCCCTGTCCGCGCAGTTCAGCGACAAGGACGGCAATTGGTGGCTCACCATTCCTGATAGGACGCTGACACTGCGCCCCGGTGACTGGCTGGAGGCCGAAGTGATGCTGATGCCTCACGGCGAGCCGACGCTGCCGGAGATGAAGGCCGAACGCGAGCGCACCGAGCGGTTCGGTCTGGAGTGGCCGAAGGTGAATGTCCAGCACGGCGAATTGAAAGAGCCTTTCCCCACGCGCATCCGCGCTCAGAATGGCCGGGTCGACATGGACATCGAGGGCGGATTCGACATGATGCCGCTCATCGTGGAGGGATTGACTCCGGGCGGATGGCCGATGCTGTGGATGGGTGATGTCTGGCAAGATCCACAGGCGCATGGCGGTGATGGCGTCCAACTGGATGCAGATGGCCACGGCGGGATCCGGGCGACATTACTGCTGCAAGTGCGCAAGGGCATGAAGCCGGAGTACCGTGTTACCGAAATCACCGCAACCGCGCCGTTCCAGTCGATCCGGGATGTGAACGGCCGGCCCCGGGTCACCCTGTCGGCCGAGGGAGACGTCTCCTTGCAGGCGCCGGTGCTGTTCGGCCCCGGCGTCAACACGGTTCGGTCCGGACAACCGGTCCACCCGTTCACCGGTCGGGCGCGTGAGGTGCGCGGTGTACCGCTCTCTGTCGACACGCAAGGCGCCGTACGCGTCACCTCTGATCTTGCAGGGCGCCACGTGCAGTTGGATGGTGATGCCTGCACGCTCACCTTTAGCGATCTCATGTGGCGCGCCCCGTACCGCGTGACTGTGGATGGTCGCGAGGAGGCGCATACATCGGGCGCCGGTACGATCCAGATCGCCTTGACGGCGGGCACACACACTGTGACACTGAAACCGGATAGTCAATGAAATCAGGCAAACACGTCTGTTGTAATCCGTGCAGAGATAAGGTACACTGACGGCATGAACGCAGTATCTACCGATATCTTCCGCAGTCAGGCTTGGTCTTGGCAGTGGCTCCAGCCGGTTGGAGTCGCTGTGGCGTAACGCCTGACCACAGATATCATCAGGCAGTTTGGGCCGCGGTCTCCAACCGGAGACCCGCGGCCCGTTCCGTTTCGGGGACGCCTGATGCCGACTCACGCATGGGCCGCGGGGTGTACACCCGCGGCCTTTTATGTTGTCAGGCATCGCAGCTTACGGAGACGGAACTATGAGACTCGCACTCAACCAGGACAAGAACAGTTTTATACAGACCGCCCAGCCGGGCGAGCGGATCCCCCTGTTCGCTGAGGTCTTGGCGGATCTCGATACACCGGTGTCGGCGTTCCTCAAACTGCCGCGTCACGCCTACGGCATGCTGCTGGAAAGCGTAGAGGGCGGCGAACAGGTGGCGCGCTATTCGTTTCTTTGCACCGCTCCAGCCGCCGTGTTTACCGCACGCGGTGAGCGCCTGACGATCCAGCGGAATGGCCAACCCGAAGAGCACCGCACCGCGCCGTTCGGCGTGGGTGTGTTGAACCTGATCGAAGATGAACTGAAGACGCGTCGGTACCGGCCGCACCCGGCGTTGCCGCGGTTCTGCGGCGGGGCGGTTGCCGCACTGGGCTACGACCTCGTGCGTGGCTTCGAGGCGCTGGAACCGGGCGCTCCCGACGACCTGGATCTGCCCGACGCCGTGGTGTTGATTGTGGATGACCTGGTGGTGTTCGACCATGTCAAACATACCATGCGCTTCGTGGCGAACACCGCTGTGACCGATGATCCCGCCAGGGACTATGACGAAGCCGAGCGGCGCATACGCGCGCTGGCCGACGCGATGCGGCAGCCGCTGGCGCTTCCCCCGCAACCGGATGGGTCAGGCAGTCCATCAGCGGACCTGCACAGCGGTATGACTCGTGACGAATTCTGTCACGCGGTTCAGCGTTGTAAAGACTACATCGCCGCCGGGGACGCCATCCAGGTGGTGCTGTCTCAGCGCTTCCAAAGGGCGTGCGGTCTGCCGCCGTTCGAACTATACCGTGCGCTGCGCAGCGTGAATCCGTCCCCCTACATGTTCTACCTGGCGTTGGGTGATCGGCAGTTAGTGGGGAGTTCCCCAGAAGCGCTGGTGACCGTCGAAGGCTCCACAGTACGCACCCGTCCCATCGCCGGCACCCGCCCCCGGGGAGCCACACCGGAACAGGACCGGCTGTTGGAGCAGGATCTGCTGGCGGATGAAAAGGAGAAGGCCGAGCACCTGATGCTGGTGGATCTGGGGCGCAACGACCTGGGACGGGTCAGTACCTACGGCACCGTGCAGGTCGACGCGTTTCAGGTGATTGAGCGGTACTCTCATGTGATGCATCTGGTGTCATCGGTAACCGGTCAGTTGGCGCCGATGCGCACGGCGTATGATGCCCTGCGTGCCTGCTTCCCCGCGGGTACTGTGAGTGGAGCGCCCAAGGTGCGTGCGATGGAGATCATCGACGAGTTGGAGCCGACACGCCGAGGCTTTTATGCCGGTGCGGTGGGATATTTCGGCTACAGCGGCGACATGGACGCTTGCATAACCATCCGTACCATGCTGCTTCAGAACGGACAGGCGTATGTTCAGGCCGGCGCCGGGATCGTGGCCGACTCCGTTCCCGAGAATGAGTACGAAGAGACGCATAACAAGGCCCGGGCGCTGTTTCGGGCGATCGATCTGGCCGAAACCGGCCTGCTGTAGAAAGGAGACCGCACGATGGTGCTGGTGATTGACAACTACGACAGTTTTACCTACAACCTGGTGCAGATGATCGGTGAGACCGGCGCGGAAGTGTGCGTCCGGCGCAACAACGAGGTCACAGTTGATGAGATCCGTCAGATGCGGCCCGATCACATCGTTATCTCTCCGGGCCCGTGTACGCCCGACCAGGCCGGCGTGTCCATGCAGGTCGTGCAGGAACTGGCCGGCGTCGCGCCCATACTGGGCGTCTGCCTGGGGCATCAGAGCATTGGACAGGCGTTAGGGGGGCGTGTGGTGCGCGCACGCCGGCTGATGCACGGCAAAACCTCACAGGTTACGCATACGGGTCGCGGGGTGTTCGCCGGACTGCGCAGCCCGGTACGGACCGTTCGGTACCATTCGCTGGCGGTCGAGCGTGAGTCGCTGCCTGATTGCCTGGAGGTCACCGCGGTCAGTGAGGACGGCGAGATCATGGGTATCCGGCACCGCTCGCTTCCGGTCGAGGGGGTGCAGTTTCATCCGGAGTCGATCTTGACTGAAGAGGGGCGGCAGATGATACGGAACTTCCTGTCCTGCCGCACGCCGCAGGCGGAGGGCTGAGATGATACGTGATTTGATCCCCAAACTGGTGGCCGGGGTCGAACTGACGCCGGACGAGGCGCGCGGCGCGATGCAGGAACTGCTGGAGGGCGATCCCACTCCGGCGCAGGCGGGGGCGTTCCTCACCGCGTTGCGGATAAAAGGCGAAACACCGGCTGAAGTGGCCGCCTTTGTGGAAGTGCTGCGCCCGCGGGCCACCCGTGTGGCTCCGCGTTCGGAGGTCGTGGTGGATACGTGCGGCACCGGCGGCGACCGGCTGAGCACACTCAATATCTCCACCACCGCGGCGCTCGTCGCGGCAGGCGCCGGAGCGCACGTGGCCAAGCATGGCAACCGCGCGGTGAGCAGCAGTTGCGGCAGCGCTGATGTGCTGGCGGCATGCGGCGTGCGGCTCGACATGACACCGGCACAGACGGCCCACTGTATCGATGAGATCGGCGTGGGTTTCCTGTTTGCACCGGCGCATCATCCCACACTGGCGCGTGTCGCTCCTGTGCGGCGTGACCTCGGTATCCGAACGGTGTTCAACCTGTTGGGCCCTATGCTCAACCCCGCCGGCGCACGTCGGCAGCTGATGGGCGTCTACGAACCCGAGCAGGCGCGGCTCGCAGCGCATGTGCTGATGAAGACGGGCAGTCAGCGCGCACTGGTGGTTCACGGGCTGGACGGCTTGGATGAGGTTTCGACTGTGGGAGAGACCCTGCTGGTCGAGGTGCGGAACGGACAGGTGGAGGAGCGTGTCGTCACGCCCGAGGCGTTCGGGCTGCCCCGCAGCCGTCCGGCGGATTTGGCGGTTTCCGGTGACGGGATTGAGGCGCACGCGCAGGCGCTGCGTGATGTGTTAGCCGGAACTCCCGGAGCGCATCGGGACATTGTGCTGGCCAACGCGGCCGCAGCGCTGTACGTGGCGGGGCTCGCGCCCACAATGGCGGAAGGGGTTACCCTCGCCGCCCGCAGTATCGACTCCGGTGAAGCGCAACGCCGTCTGCAGCGCTTGGCCGGATATCCGGACGAGGCGGCGGCATGAACCGGTTGCAGCAGATACTGGAGCACAAGCGGCGCGAGTTGACCGAGGCGCCGGAGCACGTGGAGCCGGTTACGGCGCTTCCGCCTCCGATGGGGTTCGCCAGCGCTCTGCGCGCCGGCGGGCCCGGTCCGGTGGCGGTTATTGCGGAAGTGAAGCGCAAGTCACCCTCCAAGGGCGCGCTGCGCGCCGGCGCGGATCCGGCGCTGCTGGCCAGGCAATATGCACGCGCCGGAGCCTCGGCGATCTCGGTTCTGACCGACAGCTGCTTTTTTGATGGCTGTCTGTCACATCTGCAAGCGGTGCGTGAGGCGGTGCGGCTGCCTTTGCTGCGCAAGGATTTCATCCTTGACGAATCGCAGGTGATCGCCGCCCGCGCATGCGGGGCCGACGCCATTCTGTTGATTGCGGCCGCACTGGATGACGCAGCGCTGAACCGCTTGAACGCGTGTGCACAGGAACACGGGCTGGATGTGCTGCTGGAGGTGCACGATGCGGCCGAGATGGAGCGGGCCTTGCGCGTCTCCCCGGCGTGTATCGGTATCAACAACCGCAACCTCCGCACGTTCGAGACCGACTTGTGCGTGACGACGGATCTGATGGAGCGGTACGGGGCGCACCTGACAGGGGCGTCCGCACCGGTGGTGGTCAGCGAAAGCGGCATCGGCACCAGCGGCGACCTGCGTGTGTTGAGGGCATGCGGCGTCCATGCGGCGTTGATCGGTGAAGCGCTGGTCACGCAATCCGATCCCGAGGCCGCGCTGAGGGAGATGCTGCAATGACGCGCATCAAGATCTGTGGTCTTACCCGCCCGCAGGACGTGCAGTTGTGCGCGCGCCTGGGGGTCGACATGGTCGGGTTCATCCTGGCGCCAAGCCCGCGGCAGGTCACGGTGGAGCGAGCGGCTGAGTTGCGGCGATTGCTGCCGTCGCATATCGCCGCGGTGGGCGTACTGCTCGATGAGCGTCCGGACATCGCCGAGGTGATCCGCACTGTCGGTCTGGACTATATTCAACTGCATGGAAACCAGTCGGAGGTCTATGCCGGTCAGGTGGGAGCGTCGCGTGTGATCCGGGCGCTGCGGGTGCGAGACGCCGACTCCCTGAAAGCGCTGCGCCGACCGTTGGAAGCGGCCATGCTGCTGCTGGACACGTGGAGAGCCGGTAAGGCAGGAGGTACCGGTCAACCTTGGGACTGGAGCCTGCTGCAGGACTGCCCGCAGCCGGGTAAACCGGTGATCATCTCAGGCGGACTGGGCCCCGATAATGTGGGCGCACTGGTCAGCCTG
>CAZHSN010000050.1:0-22172 GCA_964535125.1 uncultured bacterium | reverse complement strand
GTGACGGCGTCCCTGCGGGCGTTGCAAACGCACGGGGCGGAGACGCATACGTTTGCGCTCAGCAACGACTGGATCCAGGTGAAGGGTGACGGCTTCCGCATTACCCATCTGGCGGTCGATCCAGCCGGATATGAACGGTGGCGGGCGATACCCTTGGAGGTGTTGACCCCAACGGCGCTGTCTACCGACACGGCGACACGCTATCGCCAGGACCGCGATGGTGTGGCGGTCAGCGATGTACGTGTCGACCAGCCGGTCACGCTGAAAATGCCCGAAGGCAGACGGCTTCCATGGGATGTTTCCCCCGGGCAGCGTATGGTCCAAGAGTTTGAAGTCCCGGCGGGCATGCGCCTGCAGCGGGTGGAGGTGCATGTGGCGACACATCACACCACGGACTCCAACCTGACATTACGTCTGCGTGACACAGGACGTACCGGACGGGTGTTGCTTGAACAGCGGTTCCGGAACGTTCAAGACAACAGCACCATTGGACTGGACGTGCCGGCGGACGCCTCCAAACAACTCGCGCTGGAACTCGCCGATGTCGAGGGGCGGATCGCCGTCTGGGGGCCCGAGACTCCCGAGCCGCCGGGCGGATCTGTTTGGCTGGACGACCAGCCGGCGCACCGATCATTCGATCTCACGCTGCGCCTGCTGCAGACGCGCGCCCGTGCCGATGTGGACATCCAGTTGGAGGACAAGGCATTGGTCCTGCGCGTCAAATTCCGCACGGGATTCCTGGAGCCGGCGCCCGGCGGGCATCGGTGGGTGATGTCGGTCCCGTGGAACAACAGCGGGTATGACACATCGGCTGCGGCGGTGCCCTTCACGCGGTTCTTCAGCGATGACTTCCGCTATATGTCGGTCCACCAACTGAAGCGCTGGTACGATACATCCAACGAGTATGGCCACGGGGTTACCGGCCGGCAGTGGATAGAGGCTGATGGGACCGGCGCAGCCGACCTGCGGTTCGAGGCGCCCTCTGTGTCCATGAACTGGCGCCTGAAGGGCCGCAGCACCGATATGCTGATCACTGCCGGTGCGCGCAGCCCGGGCAGCGTGGAGTACGTGCTGCGGCTGCGCGTGCTGCCAAGGCA
Source organism: uncultured bacterium (assembly GCA_964535125.1). GTDB lineage: Bacteria > Armatimonadota > HRBIN16 > HRBIN16 > HRBIN16 > CAZHSN01. Next base: position 21,075 of record CAZHSN010000050.1, on the reverse strand, counting down.
GGATAATCTGCCGGACGATTGGCCGCGGTTCCGATTCGCCGATGCGGCGCTTACCCGCGACACGAACACATTCCTGTACGAACGGCTCTTCAGTTTTGGCACGCTGTGGGGGGCGGCGGTATGGCAGGAGTGGAACTGCATCGGCCGCGAGTGGTGCCCCGGAAACGGACGCGAGGCCTTAGCGAACAATATCGCCCGCATAGCCCAGGCAGAGGACGGCTATATACATACCTGGGGCGCGCTGGCCGGATGGCCGTTCCCCGATCCCGAGGTTTACGATACACGCCACTTCGACACCAACGCCCGGTTCATTCTGGCGGTGCGTCATCACTATCTGTGGACGGGTGACCGCGAGTTTCTGCGCTCACAAGCCGGCCGAATCCGTAAAGCCATGGACTATCAACTGGACACCCTCGGCGGGAGCAGCGGGCTGATCATCACTGCCAGCAAGGATGTCAACGGACGCCATCGCGGGATCGGCAACAACTATTGGGACATCACCCCTTACGGCCATCTGGACGCTTATGCCAACATCGTGTGGTACGCCTCCGTGGCGGCGATGGCCGAACTGGAAGCCGAGTTAAGCCGCATGGGAGTGGCGGGAGGGCGTCCTTCCAGCGCCTATCAGCAGATGCTTCCCACGATCCGCAACGCGTATACGGTGACATTCTGGGACGATACCGCCGGACGCTTCATACAATGCGTTGATATCGACGGCAAGCGGCATGACTACGGAGCCACGTATCTGAATTTGGAAGCCATTGCCTACGGCCTGGCCAATGACCAGCAGGCGCAACGGATCTGGCGCTGGCTGGACAGCGGAGTCACACACAGCGGCAACGCGGATATCTACTCGCGATGGATTTTTGCGCCGCGGGCGACCACGGTCCACAATCCGCGATGGGACCCGGCCACAGGGAAGAAGATTGATGATGTGCCCGGTGAGCCCTGGTGGCACATGGGATGGCTGGGGAAGCCCTGGGAGCAGCAATGTCAGGACGGCGGTGCGATCCTGTTCACCAGCTTTTTCGATCTGCTGGCGCGCACCCGCACGCGCGGACCGGACAACGCCTGGCGCCGTTGGACGGAGATCCTCGGGCGCTGGCGCTTGCCAGATCATCTGTGCGGTGGAGGGCCGTTGTACCGAGGCGAACAACCTCAGCAGGTATTGGATGGCGCTGTCGGTGTCGATGTGCCGTTTCCAGAGAGCGGTCTGGTTCCCGGATGGATTTTATACGGGCTGCTTGGTGTTCAAGCGACCCCCGAGGGACTAGTGATTGAGCCGTGTCTTCCATCCAGCCAGCCCTTTGTCGAGGCGCACAATGTGCGGTACGGAGACAGCAACCTGTTCATTCGCGTGGATCGCAAGGCTATCAGCGTACGCGCAGTGTCTCCGACCGGTACCCGCAGATATGCCACACCGATGCGTGCCGGCGCGCGGGTATTGATCCCTATGCGCTGAGTGACGTCAGAACCTGTGTAGACGCTTCCGTACCGTGCCCGATCAGTACGGTGCAGAACGACGGACAGGCCGCCCCCATGGACAGGACGGCGGCAGGAGGTGCAGCGTGACACAGAGGACCACCTTGGCGATCGGCCCATCAGAACTCCAGTTCGAACTGAACGGCGTGCCGCAGTTTCTGGCTGGAATGAGTTATTACGGCGCACTCAGCGCCGAGAGTCCCCGGTTGTGGGAACGCGACATGGACGACCTGTTGAACGTGGGTATGCGCTGGATCCGAGTGTGGGCAACCTGGGACTTCGCGAACGAAAACGTCTCCGCGGTCGATCCCGAGGGCGTCGTACGCCAGCCGTATATGCGCCGGTTGAAACAGCTCGTGGAGCTGTGCGATCGACGCGGGATGGTGGTGGACGTCACCGTGTCGCGGGGCAAGCCGCCGTTTCCAGCGGCTCAGGAGTCGCATCTGAACGTGATGCGCGCGCTGGCTGCAGCCCTGAAGCCCTGGCGTAACGTCTACATCGATGTCGGGAATGAGCGGGATGTACGGGACGCGCGGCATGTGCCCTGGCCTGAGGTTGGCGAGTTGATCCGGGCGGTCAAACTGATCGATCCCGAGCGGCTGTGCACCGCCTCCAGTTGCTTCGGCAGCGAGCGCGAACTGATGCAGGCGGTCGGTGACGTAGGACGGATCGATATGATCTGCCCGCATTTAGAGCGTTCGCCGAACAGCGCCAAGGCCACGTTACGCGATGTCCGGCAGTATCGGCTTTGGATGCGCTCTGGCGGCCGGTACTGCCCTGTGCATCTTCAGGAGCCGTTCCGGCGCGGATACGCCTCATACAACCCCCCGGGTTCGCTGTTTGTGGATGACCTGCGTGCGGCGCTCCAGGCGGGAGCCGCCGGGTGGTGTTTCCATAACGGTGCCGAACAGGGCGGAAAGCCTTATCGTTGCTTCCGGATAACACGCGCCGTTGGCCGATTGATGGACCAACTGGATGGCGAGGAACGCAAAGCGCTGGAGGGAGTCGCCACGGTGATGCGCCGGTTGCAAGAGGGTTAAGTACACCCCAGCGTCAGCTCTACGGCGCGCTCCCAGCTCAGCCGGGTGATGAACTCCACCAGAATGACCGTGCAGTTGTCGTGTCCGCCGGCGTCCAGCGCGGCGTCGACCATCTGGCGGACAGCAGCGGAGAGATCCGGCTGAGACGCCAGGTCCAACAGCCGCTCCGGATCGACCAGTCCGCTGAGTCCATCCGAGCAGAGCAGCAGCCGGTCGCCCGGTTCCAACGGCTGGAAGTGGATGTCAAAGGCAGGGTCCGGTTCCAGCCCCAGGCATCGGGTGATCATGTTGCGAATGGGTGATCGGGCCGCCTGTTCGGCCGTCAGCAGTCCGCGGCGCACCTGCTCGGCAACCAGCGAGTGGTCTTCGGTCAACTGTTGAATGGTGTCTCCGCGTACCAGCAGGCAGCGGCTGTCGCCGATGTGCGCGATCCAGGCGCCATCCGGGGTCACTAACGCGGCGGTGAGTGTGGTGCCCATGTCGCCGTGTCCGCGTCGGGCATGGACCGCCTGCGCAGCCGCCCGTCCGGCGTCGCGCAGAGCGCCTACCGGCTCGGTAGCGGCGGAGTCGTACAGCGCGTCGCTGAAGCGTACCGTGGCCACCTCGCTGGCGATCTGCCCGGCCGAATGGCCGCCCATGCCGTCGCATACCACGAACAGGTGTCCTCGCAACGCCACATCGGCAGCCCGTCTGGCGAGTCGGCACTCGTACTTGTCTTCGTTGTGTTCCCGAACGCAACCCAGCACGCTGCGCGCCGCATGATGCACCAACGCATACTGCGCTGGGGTGACGTTGACCGGCGGCGTAAGCGGCGTGCGTTCCATCGGAGCCGTGATGTCGATCGCCTCAGAAGGCTGCAAGCCGGGGTCCCAATCATTCACTGGTGGTGATCCTCCTGCGCGGTGACCGCGGCGGTCAGCACAAAACGGCTGGAACCAAACTGCACTGTGGAGCCTATGGGCAGTACACGCGCATCACCGGCCTCCAATGCCACGCCGTCGATCAAAGTGCCATTGGTGCTGCCCAGATCGGTAACCAGTACTTGATCCGTACGCACCTCGACGTGCGCATGAGCCGAAGAGACATACGGATCCGGGATGACGATGTCCCGCTCCGGCTTCCGACCCACAGACCAATGGCCGGGCACCAACGCGAACCGCAGTTCGCCGGACTCGCCCACCAGCTCAAACGCCGGTGCGAGCGTCGGACCACCACCGGCGGCAGCCGACTCGGCTGGAATGATCAGCACGGCATCGGTCTTTCCCAGCCGGATCGTGTCACCGGGATGCAGCACGGCGACCTCTCCTTGCGCTATCGGTCGGTCATTGACGCGCGTGCCGTTCACGCTGCCCAGATCCTCCAAAGTGACACCATCCTGCTGTACCATCAGGCGCGCATGTCGTTTCGATACCGTTGGATCGGCAATGCAGACATCCGCGCCAATGCGCCCAATGATGTTTTCACCCATTCGCAGCATGACCACACCGGTCGGCGTCTTCAACGCAGGCATCCCTGATGCCTCCGGCGGCGTCATTTCGCCGGGTGCGCCATCCGCCAGCAGATAACCGCATTCCTCACAATAACCGTCCGGCGCAGCACCCCGGAACCCGCACGCTGGGCAGGCCTGAGCCGCCAGAGCGCGCGTGCGCTCGGCCGCGGCGGGGCCGCCGATCGCCTGGGTGCGCATCGAGATCGACATCCCATCGGCGGTCTCTAGCGGCGTATCGGCCGCATCGGGCTGAGGCGCAGGCAAGCCGTGTTCGGCGTTGTACGCGGCGCGCGCGTCAGGGTCTCCCAATACTTCCCATATCTCGCGCAACCTGTTCACCTTGTCGCGGTCGAAGATGCTCTCCATGACGGCTGATTTGTAAATCTCGTGGAGCGGTCCATTGGGCAGGTCAGGGCTGACTTTCAGCTCGTCATACAATGTGCCTGCGGGGTTATTGCTGCTCATCGGTCTGCCTCCTCCCGCTCTCCAGCGTCAGTGCCGCCCCCAGCAGTGTCTTTTCGACCTGCGCACCGGGATCACCCAGGTGTCCCATGGCCCGGGACAACTCCGCGGCTTCGCCGGACTGCCCGGCGTCGGCCAGAAACTGCTGGGTGCGCTTCATCTCGGCAGCCGCATCCTCTGCGGACATTTGACCGGTACGCAGCGCCATGACGGTGCGCTCAAGGTCGCGCGCGGCCAGTTGCAAATCGATTTCGCGTTGTACCACCGGATCGATGGGACGGCTGTAACGTGCAGGATCCAGGCTGAATACGGCGGTCGCGTCTGCGTTGAGCCGTTCAGTGGCGTCACCGCGGCAGTACTCCGCATCCACATGCATCAGGCGGTAACGCCCTGGTGGCCTGTCGCGCAGTTCAAGCTCCAGCAGGCGTGTTTGCGACGCGCCTGCCTGCAGATCGTCCAGCGTCAGACTCAAAGAGCGTTCATACACAGCATCCGGTTGGCCATAAACCCGTACCAACCGGACACTAGCTGGCCAGCACAGGTGCAGTATCGGCTTCATCGCCGCCACCCGTTTCATGCCTGCCAGTTCGGCGGCGAACACCGCTGGTATCCGCGCGGGGTCGCTGATGAAGTGGTACGTTCCGGTGGCGCGCCGGGCGATTCCTGCCAGCAGTTCCTCGTTGAAGTCGGGGCCGAAACCGAGCATCGTGATTGACACGCCGCCGTCGCGCAATTGGCCGGCCAGTTGCACGATGCTGCTGTAGTCGCGAATGCCGGCTGTTGGATCGCCGTCGGTTAACACAATCAACCGGCTCAGCATTCCGGCATCCTGCATCGCGCGGAGTTGGTTCCCGCCCGACAGCATGCCGTCGTACAGGTTGGTCGTGTTGCCGGTGGTTAGTCGACGCAGGTGCTCATGGATCAACGCCGGATTAACCACGCGTCGCGGCGGCATGATCACATCCACCGTCTCGGCAAACGCGACGATAGAGAGCACGTCGGTGTCCTGCAGGTTGTCCACCACATGCATACAGGCCTGTCGCGCAGCCTCCAACGGCGCCCCCTCCATGCTGCCGCTGCGGTCAATCGCCAGGCAGACATTGATGGGCAAGCGAGCGGCGGCTGGTGCTTCCGCCGCCGCCGAAAGGGTGATCAGCAGATGCTCATGTCCGCCGGCGGCGCAACACTCCACGCGTCCCGGTACCGCGGTCAGCGTGACGGCGGCGCCGGCGGCGCCCATGGCTGTACGCTGACCAATCGCCACCGTTCGTTGATTGTCGGATACAGTCAGATGTTCGGTGCGCTGCTGGGCATCATCCATATTACACGTCTCCCCTGTCCATCCGGGCCTCCCGGTCAGTACGCAGTTGTGCGGCGCGTTGTCGGGCGGCCATAATGTCTTGAATCATTAGACGTCCCAGATTGGCCAGGCTTGTTCCCTCCTGACGCAACACATAGGCGGGATGGAACGTGGCCGTAACCGCTGGAGCGTGCGGCAGCCCGGTAAACCACTCACCGCGCTGACGGGTGATACTGAACGCGGGATCGATCAGGGTTCTTGCGGACGGTGCGCCGATACAGACGATAACCAAGGGCTGGATAACCTGCAGCTGCTTTTCCAGCCAAGGGCGGCAGGCGGCGATCTCTGAAGGCGCGGGAGGGCGATTGACGGCGCGACCGTCGATGCGATCATGCGCGCGGCACTTCACCGTGTTGCAGATGTAGACATAACGGCGGTCCAGTCCACACTCCAGCAGCACCGCGTCCAACAGTTGTCCGGAACGTCCCACGAAAGGACGTCCGGTCCGGTCCTCCTGGTCGCCAGGACCTTCTCCTACCAGAACAAGCGGCGACTCGGGATTCCCTTCGCCAAACACCGCCAACTGCCGGGTGGCATGCAACGGGCAGCGCTGGCAGTGCTCCACATCGGGACGGAACGCCTCCAGCGCGGCGCCTTTCGGCGTTGCCCGGAAGCGCTGAAAGGCGTCAGCCAGTGTACTCATCGTCGCTGGAATGCAATATGGTGTGCAGGCACTGCCATGTATCTTCCAGGCTCTGCGGGATCACACGCACATCGGCCAACACGGGCATGAAGTTGGTGTCCCCGTTCCAGCGGGGCACCACATGCCAGTGGATATGGTCCTTGATGCCAGCGCCGGCGGTAAGCCCCATATTCACACCCAGGTTGAACCCGTCCGGATTGAACGCCCGCTTCAACAGATTGACGCAGCATCGTACCATCCGCTGGATCTCCAGCAGCTCCGGGTCGGTCAGTTCATTCAGGTCGGCTGTGTGGCGGTAAGGCGCCACCATGAGATGCCCATTGCTGTAGGGAAACGCGTTCAGGATGATAAAGCAGTGCTCTCCGCGCTTCAGAATGTAATGCGTTTGATCATCCTGTTCAGCGGGTTTATCGCAAAAGATGCAGCCAGTGGCCCGTTTTGCCTGCGTCACGTACGCCAGCCTCCATGGGGCCCATAGTCGTTCCGTCATCTGGATCCCCCCCGGCGGTATCGCCGTTCACACCGTCAGTCTACTGCCGTCAGCCGATGCTCGGCAAGCCGGGGGGAGGAATAACCGGGGGCGGCATGAGCGGCCCCCGGGTTCCCTCGCCGTTGAGGGAAATCAAACGGTCAAGCGCGCTGTTGCTGCACCCACGTGTGGATCGCATGCGCGGCGTTCTTGCCGTCGCCCATAGCCAGGATCACGGTCGCCGCTCCCCGCACGATGTCGCCGCCGGCGAAGACCCCGGGGATGCTGGTCATGCCCTGTTCATCGGTATCAATGTTGCCCCAGCGGTTGACTTTCAGATCCGGGGCGCTGGCCGTCAGCAGCGGGTTGGCCCGAGTGCCGATCGCCACCACCACCACATCGCAGGGTATGACGAACTCGGATCCCGGTTGCGGAACGGGCCGCCGTCGACCGGAGTCATCCGGCTCGCCCAGTTCCATGCGGATGCACTCCAGCCCGGTCACCCAACCCTGATCGTTGCCCAGCACACGCACCGGAGCGCAGAGCATCTCGAAGACGATACCCTCCTCTTCGGCGTGATGCACCTCTTCCACTCGGGCCGGCATCTCCACTTTGGTGCGCCGGTATACAATGGTTGCCGGTTCTGCGCCCAGGCGGCGCGCCGTGCGCACGGCATCCATGGCAACATTGCCGCCGCCTACCACAGCGACCTGCTTACCGTGCAGTACCGGTGTGGGAGCCTGAGGGAACGCCCATGCGGACATCAGATTGACCCGGGTGAGGTACTCATTGGCGGAGTAGACACCCTTGTAGTTCTCCCCCGGCACATTCATGAACACCGGCAAGCCAGCGCCGTTTGCAATGAACACCGCGTCGTACATCGCGCGCAGTTCCATCAGGGTCCAGGTCTTACCGATGATGGTGTTGCACTCCAGCTGGACGCCGGCGTTCAACAGCCGGTCGACCTCCTGCTGCACGATGGCCTTCGGCAGCCGGAACTCCGGTATGCCGTAAACCAGCACGCCGCCCGGCTTATGAAACGCTTCGTAGATCGTCACATCGTAGCCCAATTGGCGCAGTTCACCTGCTGCCGTCAGGCCTGCCGGTCCGGAGCCGACGATCGCCACACGTCCCATGGATGTCTGGGTTGGATTCGATGCGATGGTGAAGTTGTGCTCACGCGCCCAGTCGGCAACGAAGCGTTCCAGATAACCGATTGCGACCGGTTTGGACTTAAGCCCGCGCACGCATACGACCTCGCACTGCGTTTCCTGCGGGCACACCCTTCCGGTGACCGCGGGTAACGCATTGTCGGACAGCAGTGCGGCGGCGGCTCCAGCGAAGTCTCCCTCCGCAACCAGCCCTACGAACTTGGGGATGTCGACGGACACCGGGCATCCGGAGACGCATTTCGCGTTTTTGCACTGCAGGCAGCGCATCGCCTCCAACTGGGCCATCTGTTCATCGAAACCCAGATTGACCTCATGGAAGTTGGCGGCGCGCGCGTTTGGATCCTGTTCGGGCATTCGGCCCCGTTCGATTGCCATGCGCTCTTTAGCGCTCATCGCTTTGTCATTCATGCTCGCTCTCCCAGTACCGCATCCAGACGGCAGGCGTGATCGCCCTGCTCGTAGGAGCGGTAAGTGGTTAAGCGATCACGCAACTCGGCAAAGTCAACCAAGTGTCCATCGAATTCCGGGCCATCCACACAGGCGAACTTGATCTCGCCGCCTACGGTTACCCGGCACCCGCCGCACATGCCGGTGCCGTCGATCATCACCGGGTTCAGGGAAACGATGGTATGTACGCCGTACGGACGGGTCAGCTCGCATACCGCCTGCATCATAGGTACCGGTCCCACCGCGTAGACCGCATCGATGCCTCCGGCCTCCAGCACATCCTTCAGGGCGTCGGTCACGAAACCATGCCGGCCGTAGCTCCCGTCGTCGGTGCATACCAGCACGTCACCCAGCGCCGCCAGTTCCTTTTCAAAGATCACCCATTCCTTGGAACGGCCGCCGATCACACTTGTTACCTGAACGCCGGATGCATGCAATCCCTGGGCGATGGGGTGTACCACGGCGGTGCCGACACCTCCGCCAACACACACCGCGCGTCCACTGGTCAACAGTTCGGTGGCGTGCCCCAACGGACCGGCAACCGCTTCTATCTGATCACCTGCCTGCAATTCGGTCAGTGCCCGGCTGCTGGAACCAACCGCCTGGATGACCAAGGTGATGGTTCCCTGCTGAGGGTCCGCGTCAGCGATGGTCAACGGCACGCGCTCGCTGTTCAGATCCCGCATCACCATGACAAACTGACCTGGTTTTCTAATCTGGGCGATTCGGGGGGCTGAAACGTCAAGGCGTGTGACATTGGGAGACAGCTGTTGCCGGTTCATTACTGGGTGCATAAGGCGAGAACTCCTTTGTATGCCGTGATTAGCTGCCATGTGCGGCGCGCCGCGGAGGAGTACTCCGCGGCGCACCGAACGGGATTACACCCAGCCGCGCAGCTTGCAGGCCTCCGCCACGCGCTGTACCGCCACCAGGTAGGCAGCGGAGCGCATATGCACATGTTTCTCCTGCTTCATCGATACTACCTTCCAGAACGCCTCGGTCATCTTGGCGTCCAAGCGCTGGTGTACCGTCTCAAGGTCCCAGTAATACCCGTTGATGTTCTGTACCCACTCGAAGTAGCTGACGGTCACGCCGCCGGCGTTGCACAGGAAGTCGGGGATCACGAACACACCGTTCTTAAACAGTATGGCGTCCGCAGCCGGGGTGGTTGGACCGTTCGCCGCTTCGGCGATGATCTTGGCCTTGACCTTGGCGGCGTTGTCTGCCGTGATCACGTTCTCCAGGGCGGCCGGGCACAGCACCGTCACGTCCAGTTCCAGGATGTCTGTGTTTGACATGGGCTTCGTGCCGGGCAGTCCCACCACAGAACCGGTGGCGTTCTTGTGCTCCAGCGCGGCCTCCCAGTCGATGCCGTCGGCGCAGTAGATGCCGCCGCGGCTGTCGGTAATCGCCACGACCTTCATGCCCAGCAACTCGGTAGCGAGTTGCGCCATGTACTGGCCGGCGTTGCCGTAGCCTTGCACGGCGATGGACGCGCCTTTGAGGTCGATGCCCAGGTGACGAGCCGCTTCCCGCACGGTGTAAACCGCGCCGCGCGCGGTGGCGTCACCGCGGCCCTGCGAGCCACCCAGCAGAATGGGCTTACCGGTGATCAGACCGGGCACATTGTAGCCCACCATCTTGCTGTACTCATCCATCATCCAGGCCATGATCTGTGGGGTGGTGTAGACATCCGGCGCGGGGATATCCTTCTCCGGGCCGATGAAACGGCCAATGGCGCGCACATAGCCCCGAGCGAGCCGCTCCAGTTCGCCGGCGCTCATCTCTTTGGGGTTGCAGATCACGCCGCCTTTGCCGCCGCCATACGGCAGGCCGACCACGGCGGTCTTCCAGGTCATCCAGGCGGACAGCGCGCGGACGGTATCGACCGTCTCCTGCGGGTGGAAGCGGATGCCTCCCTTGGTGGGGCCGCATGCGTCGTTGTATTGAACGCGGAAGCCTTGGAACACTTTCGTGCTGCCGTCATCCATCTTCACCGGGATGGAGACATGCATTTCACGCAGGGGAGTGCGCAGCAGTGCATGGGTGGCTGCGTCGAGACCCAGAATCTCGGCTGCTTCGTCAAGCTGTGCCTGTGCGATCTCGAACGGGTTCAAGTTTTCCTGAGACATCGATGTTCCTCTCTCGTCTGTGAGTTGTGTTGGTCAGGAGAACCGGATCGAGTCCTCGTCGGGCGCCTGTGTGCAGCATCTTTGGTGCGCATGGCGGCGCGGGGAGTTCCCGGCCTGACGGAAAGACCTGTGTTCCGTCATAGATAACAAAAAAACGACCCGGGAAGCCCCGCTTCCCAGGTCGCCTTTGACCAGGCCCCTATATCTGCGTCCGGATATCAGGCCGACCATGCGCGACAACGATCATCGGCGATCGTGTGTGGTCTGGCAGACCGTCGGCAGACCTGACTTCTGGATCCGGCAGATGCCGGAATGGACAGCAGACAAGGGCGTACGACAGGCATCCGCGCCCGTCAAAACGGTTGACCGCAGTCGGCCGATATTATAACACGAACTGCCGTTCATGCAAAACATGCGGTACAAACCGTCACGGGCGAAACAGGCATAATGTACATATGCTCGACTGGTTGACTGATCTGGACATAACACTGTTTCGCGCTGGAAACCGCGATCTGGTGTCCCCGTGGATGGACTGGCTGATGCTGTTCCTGACCAACCAGTGGGCTACCCTGCCGTTCCTGCTTCCCGCTGTCATCTTGCTGGCCTGGCGCAGGCCGCAGACACGCTTCTGGCTGGCGCTGCTGCCGCTGTCGGTGCTGTTGACCGATCAAATCAGCGCCCAGCTGCTCAAAGATACCGTCGCTCGGGTGCGTCCGTGTGCCGCCCTGGATGCGGTCCGGATGATCGACGGCTGCAGAGGAAGCTTCTCGTTTCCCAGTTCACATGCGACAAACACGTTCGGGGTTGCTGTGTTGATGACGGCTGCCTGTCCGCGCGGCTGGCCGCTGTGGTTCGGGCTGGCGGCCATCGTTTCGTTTACGCGCGTGTATCTCGGGCTGCACTATCCCTCGGATATCATCGGCGGCGCATTACTGGGCGCCGGTATTGGTTCGCTGGTGGTGTGGAGCGCCCGGCGTTTACGGGAGAGACACAGGGTTGGACGTGCGCAGACTGCCGCACATTCCGACTGAAACGACGCCCAAGTCGCATCCCAGATGATATACTGCGCATAGACCGTTTATGTAGACAGGAGTATACATCTGTGGGCTCCCCATCAGGATCAGGAACCATCCCTCTACGGCAGGTGTTGACCGACGTGACGCGCGTGGGCTTCTTTCAAGGCGGCGGCGCGCCGGAGGACCTGCCGCTGCCTGCCATCCTGCGCGCCATCTCTGAGTATCTGCAGTGCGACATGGGCATACCGTTTCGCGATGACGATGCCGGGTGGGGACGCTGGGAGCGTTGTGCGTTCTTCTCTGCGGTAACGGGTGAAGCGTTCCAGTTTGTTTGGGACTTCATCGACCAACCGGAGATGCCCGGCGTCTGTTACTACGGCGCGCGCTACCTGGATGTCTTCCGACATGGACTCAGCGCGATCGGCGTAACGGCGCATCCGCTTTTGGGGCCGGAATACGCGGAGCGCTTTCCCGGGAATGGACCAGCCGTTGATGCCGCCGCCATGCGGGAGGCCATCGTTCGCTCCATTGCGGAACGCCGGATGCCGGTGATCGCGATGGGGTTGTTCGGCCCTCCCGAACCGGCGCTGATCTGCGGATATGATGCCTTTGGAGACATACTGATCGGTTGGGATCACTTCCAAAACTCCACGCATGACCATCATGGCATGGATGTCGCCTGTGAACCGAACGGTATGTTTCGGGCGGGCGGTGCGTATCCCCATCTGAAGGGGATCTGGGTAATAGACACCGTGAATGCGACGCCGGACCTGACGCCGCACCATATGGCGGCGCTGCGCCGTGCAGCCGATACGCTGGCCTTGCGCAAGGGGCCGACCGGCAAACTGCTGGGCGTAGCATCGTTGCGTGACTACCAGCGGGCGATCTCATTGATCGGTGATGGCGACACGACGGCGGCCCGCGCTCTGGAGTCAGTGGGTTTCATCCGGTTTGACCTGGCCGAACGGCGGGCGCAGGGAGACACGTGGATGGCGCAAGCGGCCGCAGCGTTGCCGCAGTGCGCGCAGCATCTGCTGGCGGCTTCTGCCTGCCTGGGACGGCAGCACGACCTGATGTACGAAGTCGCCGAGGTGATCAAGCGCGGTCGGGATGTGTTCGACACTGACCCTGAGGCGTTGGCGGATCCGGCGCGTCGCGAACGGGTTACGGAGTTGCTGGACACCACAGTGACCGCTGAACAATGTGCTCTGGCGCATCTGCGTCGCGCCCTTGCCGTCTTGGATGAACAACCGGTACCTGCAGCACCAACCGACGCGCCACTGCAGCTTCATGTCCGACTCTGCGGGTGTCAGCCGGGTCCGAACGTGCCTGCGGCGCTGCAGGGCGCTGCGCAACTGCCCGAAGCGATGACCGCAGCCCTGCAGTTCATGGGTCGCGATACGGGTGTTGCCGAGATAGCGAATGGGGAACAGGCTGCGCTCGATGCGCTGTTGATGATGGGGATAAGCGGTGATGTCTGGTCATGGTCGGATGTGATGGCGCATGCCGACGCCGGTTCTGCGATGCAGGTCGTAAGCGCAGCCAGTTGGGCGACTGGGATACAGGGGGTATTATGGGTCGGCCCTGACCGGTTGCAGTCGGGTCTGTCTGACACGATGTGCTGGGGATGGGATGACAATCTGAGGCGTATCGTCGAACGCTGTCTGCGCGATCGCGGTTGTCCGGTGCTGCTGGGTTGCCGCTCCAGCGAAGCACCCTGGCGGCTGGCTGCGGGGTATCAGGCTTGCGTTGGACTGTGCGGCTGGGTGACTCGCCGCGGTGCGGGTGTGTTGTGTGGTGACCAGCCATGGCCTTTCATGGATATGTTCCAGGAAGGCGAATCCTGGTGGGCGTTTTGTCCGGACGCCCTCGTTCCGCGTCCGTCACGTGACGCAGTATTGCGGCGCGTCCTGTCGACGGCTCGGGAACAGCGGGCCGTGCAGCGCGTGACCTGGCCTGATGGAACCACCGGCAGTGCAACGGGGTGTGATGTGTGGCTGGAACTGGAGCAGGCGAACGCGCAATACCAGGACTGGTTACGGCACACCCTGCTGCCTCAACTGGTCAGCCGGAGGCGCGCCGCATCCGCGCTGGTCGCCATGGCGGCACAGGCCTTCGAGCGGCCAGACTGGCTGAGTCTGCGGGACCGCCTGTCGGATCTGTGCGCGTGTCTGTTGAGCGCATCGGAGTCGGGCGGCGCGAAACACTGGAGTGATGCCGCGCGTCTGGATAGTGGTATCGATGAAGCGTGGGCGACAATGATTCCGCGCTGAGATCTGTGAGGTTCGTGTATGCCTGTTGACTATCGCGGGGTTCCATGGGTCACCCAGCCGGCGCCGAAACTGGTATTCCAGCCAAGGAAAGCCCCGTTGCCATATGGGATCGACTATCCGTTTGCCGAACAGACTGCACAGGGCGTTGCGCTGTTCCGTCGGTTTCCGGAGTTCCATCTTCGGGACCGGCGCATACATCTCAGCGGACCGTGGTACGACACTTGGGAATGGAACCAGCACTTCACGCGCGGCGTAACCTCACTCGACCCGATGCCGAATTACCGGCTGGGTACGGCCGCCACCGATGCACGCCAACTGCATCGTGACCGTAAATGGTGTCTGTTAACCGATCCGTTCTGGTGGGGATACGCGGCGCGGCTGGCGGACGAACTGGAATCATCCAATCCTGGCGACAACCGGATCGCCCCACTGCGGCTGTTCGGCCAGGAGCACCGGATGTCCGATCACCGTGAAGCGTTCCTGGCGTTGGGCGCGCGTGCCTGGGAAGGCGAACGCGTAACGACAGACATGCTGGGGCGTGGTTTCCGATATCCCTGCATCGATATCGAGTGCAGCGAGGGGTGGGAACACCAGCGTCACTGTTTTGGCTGGCTGTATGAAGGGTTCGCTGCTCAGGCTCGGCGATACGGAGTGAAGACGTGTCCCATCACATATGGCCAGTGGACGTTCATGGTGGGTGCGGTTCACTTTTCCACCCGTCCGCACGGTAAAGGGCTGCCGGAATACCTGACCCAGCAGGATTTTCTGGGAGAAGATGACCCGACATTGCAGGTGTTACGGCAACTCTCCGGCGTGGTCTCAATGGACGGCTATCTTCAGGCTATCTGGGGCCGCGAGCCGTTTTACAGGCGTCATGCTAACGGCAAACTGGTGATGCACGAAGGCCGGCCGGTGTTCAACGACGCAGCATCCACCCGGTGTTATGGGCATGAACTGCGTCTGGAACCCGGCGAAGCCGAATTGTGCCTGCAGGGCATGTATCGGCAGGCCATCCGCATGTACCTGATGTACCACCGTCTGGCGGGCGTCTATCCCGCCGACAGCACCATGCGGCGGCCCTGGCTGCGGAACATGCGTGTGGGTGCGTGGACACGCATCACCAACGAGGGACTGCAAGGTATTGAGCAGAACGACCGTCCGCTGCCCGGTTGGCTGCTCGACATGCTTACCGGTATGTATCTGTTCCTGGCTGATGATGTGGTCATGTGGTCGTCGGACTTCAACACACCTCCCGGTCCTCCAGGAGCGGACTACACCAAGACGTGGGTGTATAACGCTCATGGAGTGATCGAATACCTGATCAAAGCCGCGCACCGGTACAGCGCGCTGGACCCGATCCATGAAGGGGCGTTCCGCTGGTGCTGGTTCGATCTGCCAATGGTCGATCAGAACCGCGTGGATGGCCATCGGTACGAACAGAAACCGCTGGTGTTCGGTAAACTGCGCACAGTGAACCGACGTCCCTGGCTGGAGTTGTGGTGCGCCTGGCCTGCTTTGGATGACTTGCCTGCCAACCTGACGGTTTGGATTGAGCGCAACGGTAAACGGTCACCCGAGTGGCCTGTCCGGTTGCGGGATGGCCGCAGCTACTTCCTGGATGCCTGGATGATCCCCGAAGCGTTCGCGGACGCTGAGGGCCGCGACGTCTGTGTCCGTTTTACCGACCAACTGGGGCAGACGCACATCTGGCAAGGGGACTGGCGGCCGCGTTACGGGGTGTGAACGCCTTTTCGACGAGGTGGAGCGAGCGGTGGTACACCCGGAGGTCGACACGGCGCACTTACGGATGGGTGAGCAGTGCCCGCCATCGCTGTTGCAGGATGCGAACGAGCCGGATATAGATCCGGTTGGGTGGTCTGGCGGCATCCTTGTTTTCGACGGTGATGGCTGTCCGTCGTGCAAATGCAGTATCCTCCGGAGCATGGTATGTGGCCAGTGGTGACCAAACCAGGCGCCAGCAGGAGAACGGGGTGTTCATACAGTAGATTCCTATCATGCTGACACCCGTGGAGGTCCCTCGATGCGTCTCTTGGTCCTGTTGATCTGTGTGCTAGGGGTTTGTTCCTATAGCTCGGTTGTGCGGGCATCCTCCGTCTCTCTGCGCATTGACACCGACAAGCCGTTGCACCGGGTCGATCCGTTCATCTACGGGCACTTTCTGGAGCACATCTACCAGTCTGTGCATGGAGGCCTCTGGGGTGAGTTGGTTCTGGACCGCAGCTTTGAGGATACCGTTGGCGGGGGTATCTGGTCTGTAGAACGCGGCGTGCTGCGCCAGACCGACATCGCCACCAATATCCGGTACGTGTTTGGTGATCCCTCTTGGCGAGACTACGAACTGACGCTGGATGTGCGGCGCACCGGTGGAATGGAAGGCGCGCTCATTCTGTTCCGGTGCGCCGGTCCCGAGGACTTTTACTGGCTGAACCTGGGCGCGATGGGTAATCAGCACCATTGGATCGAGCGGGGTAACGCCGGACAGGGACGCTGGCGACCGGTGAGCCATGGCGGTGATGGCACACTGGAGACCAACCGGTGGTACCGCGTGCGCATCCGATGTGAAGGCGCCCGTTTCCGTGTGTGGCTGGATGATGCGCTGCTGATGGACTTCACCGACACGGAGTCTCCCCATCTGAGCGGCGCCGTGGGTGTGGGATCCTGGATGACCGCCAATGAGTACCGCAACATCCAGGTTAGGTCGTTGTCGGGCCAGGCTCTGTACAAGGGCGTGACCAGGCCCGTCTTTGCTGGCGCTCTGCAGCGATGGAACGCGTATGGCGACGGTCAGATGCGCGTGACCGACCGCAATCCTCTGAACAGCCGCTTATGCGTGGAACTGGAGGGGACCTCTGGCGAGACCGGCGTGCAGCAGTCCAATCTGGCGGTACGGAACGGGGAGCCGTTGGAAGGCTCTGTCTGGCTGCGAGGAGAGGCGCCGGATGGTGTGGTGGTGCGGCTGCGTGATGGCGCGCGCGTGATGGCCGAAACACGCATACGCCCAAAAGGCGGCCGATGGGCCGAATACTCGATCCATATGACTCCGACGGCGGACAGCACACACGCCGTACTGCAGATTGGGTTGATCGGCAAAGGGCGTGTGGCGGTGGATCAGGTACGGCTGGCGCCGACAGCCTGGCAACACGCCGGCGGCTTCCGCCCTGATCTGCTCAAGGCTGTCACCGACCTGAAACCGACGGTTATCCGCTGGCCGGGAGGCTGTTTTGCGGAGTACTACCGGTGGAAGGACGGGGTGGGGCCTCAGCATACGCGAAAGCGGTACCCTGCGCGCATGTGGGATGACATCGATCCCAACGCGTTCGGTACGGACGAGTTTCTCGCACTGTGCCGGAAGCTCAATACCGAACCCGTGATCGTGGTGAATTCAGGACGGCATGATCCCCTGCGTTCACGTCAGGAGTACATACAGGAAGCGTGTGACTGGCTGGAGTACTGCAATGGACCGGTGACATCCAAATGGGGTAAAGTGCGCGCGCGCAACGGCCACCCGCAGCCATACAATGTCAAATACTGGGAGATCGACAACGAGGCCTGGCCGATCGGTGCGGATGCGTATGTGAGTATCTTCAACGAGTTCGCGGCCGCGATGCGAAAAGTGGACCCCTCGATCAAGCTGATCGCGTGCGGCAGCGCCGGTTACGACGACAACGATACCAGCCGGGGATGGAACGCCCGGATTATCGACGGATGTGCGCCCGGTTTCGACTATCTGAGCATTCACCACTACGAAAACCCCGATCTGTTTGCAGACGGGCCGCGCAACTACGAACGGTTCTTCGGAGAGTTGCGAACACTTATTCGCAACTCCGCAAATCCACACGCCAAAGTGTTCGTGTCTGAGTGGAACGCCCAGTCCACCGACTGGCGAACCGGGTTGTACGCCGCGGGGTTGTTGAACGCGTTTGAACGGTGCGCCGACATCATCGGCATGGCCTCACCCGCTCTGTGGATGCGCCACACATCGGCGACGGACTGGGACAACGCGTTCATCAATTTTGATCAGACCGGATGGTATCCGGCGCCCAACTATGTGGTCATGCGGCTGTGGCGCAACAGCCTGCTGCCCAATGCGTTGGGTTGCTCGGGCGATCCGGGAGCATTGAACGTGAGTGCGTTGATGGGACCACGGCGGGTCGTGGTCCGGGTGGTGAACCCTGCGGATCATCCCGTGGATCTGTCCATACAGTTGGATGGCCGCTTCAAGCCGATCCGCTGTAATGCCCGTCTGCTTGCGCCGGGTGACTTGACGGCCCGGAACACGCTGCAAAATCCCAATCAGATCCGGCCAGTCAGCCGGCCTACGTCTTTGGAGGATCGGGTCGCACACGTGCGCCTTCCTGCTCACAGCGCGGGGATCATCACCTTCCATTCCACGCCTGCCCGCGTGTCGGGAGCACAGGGAAACCAACGGCGCGAGTCTGCGTCTAACTAATATAACGAGCCAACACGGCCCGGTGCGTTCGCTCGCCCCGGGACTACTACCACGGAGGAGTCTGATGCGACGTCTGGTACTGGTAACACTCGGCATGCTGTGCCTCTCCGGTCTCTCTGCGTATGCACAAGAGGCGGGCCAGCAGGCAGTCGATGCGCGACAAGTCATAGAGTATGTGGCTGAGCGCATGGAACAGCGGATCGTCATCGATCCCGCCTTGAAGGCGGCTGTACGTCCGCCGCAGGAGGCGAAAACGATTGCGGAAGCGCTGGACGCCGTCACCGCCCAAGTAGACGGCCTGCGCTGGAAGAAGGTATACCTGCGGGTGGAGTCGGGAAATCCCGAACCGAAGCAGATCGTGGAGTGGGTTCGGGCTGCCTACACCATGGAAACCGCTGGCATCATTCTGACTGACGAGCGCGGTGAGCGCATGACCTACGCGGTGCGTAACGTGCCCGCCGATAAGGGCTATTTCCGTGATATGGACAAGAAGAAGGTTCCCTTCCAACCCCAGCCGGTGTATGTGGTGTTCTACCCGAAAGCGCCTATCATACCCGCTCAGGCTCCTGAAGAAGGTCAGGGACCTCCCGCTGAAGTGGCTTTGGACTTGAGCCAGAAGTGGTTCGAGACCTATGCACAGATGAGTCCTAACGAGCGTCAGCGAGCTTTATACGGCATGATGCAGGGCATTCTGTCAGAGCCCAACATGGTACAACAGATCGTGCGGGATGGCGTCGGCATGTGGATGCGCATGACGCCAGACGAGCGCAACGCATTCATGAACCAGGCGCGCCAGATGGGTGAGCGCCTGCAGGGCATGATTAACCGCTGAACAGGAAGGTCGCATGAACGCACGTATCACACCGTTACTGACCGCACTGAGCATACTGGTGTGGGGAGCAACGGGACTCGTCGCCCAGCAGGAACCAGCCGGGCAGCCTGCACAACACAGCTCCGAAGCGCCGGACGCAACGCGGGCTGACAGCCATACCTTGGGCGCCGTTCTGTCGGCGCTCGCGGCACAGACTGGCGCCACCGCCGTGGTGGAGAGTCCCATGTCCGGATGGGATGCCTCTCAGTTCTCCGCGCCGAATATCGATCGGGCGGTGGAGATGCTGACCACGGCTTTCCCGGAACTGCGATGGCGCAAGGTTTACCTGCGCCCGGGAGAGCGCCCCACACCGGAGAAGCTGGCCGGGTGGCTGCGCGCATTGGACCAGGTGGAAAGCGCCGGGCTGGTGCTGACAGACGACAAAGGCGCGAAGATGACCTACCTGGCGCGCGATGTACCGGTTGAACCGGACTATTTCGACACTATGGCCGACCGTAAAGTCGCCTTTGATCCCAGTCCGGTCTACATACTATACGCCCGGGAAGCGCCTCGCAGCGTCCGTGCGGAGGCTTCCGCCCCGCAGACAAGCGGTGAGGAGCCGATGCCCAAGGAGACCCCGCGCGACCATCCGGGGCCGCAGGCGTCAAAGGCCATTCTGCAGGACTGGTTGCGTAATTACAGCACCATGGGTGAAACCGACCGTCAGCAGGCGCTTCGCGGCGCATTGGAGACGGTGGCCGGCCTGGGCGGCGATACGCTGCGGCAGATGGGCCGTGACTGGCGTGACATGATGCGCAATATGACGCCCGAGGAGCGGCGTCAGTATGGCGTGATCCGCATCGGTCCGCCCCGCGGTGGCCGGCGCGGACCGCAGGCGGGTGGACCCGGCGGTCCTCCGCCCGCCCGCTGAGACCCTGCACAGGGCCGGCCTTCGGGAACGCCGAAAGGCCGGCCTTCGTCTGTTGTAAATGCAGGCAGCCAAACCACCGGAGGTGACCCCCTTGAGCAGCGAACGGCCCGTTGAGACGTGTCCCAGATGCGCGAAACCCGTGGCACTGGGCGCCTCTTACTGCGTCGCATGCGGTCATCACCTCTCGCGGGGCGCCGTGGATGTGACGCCGGCTTGGGCGCGACACCGCTGGGCGTTCGTGTTGGCGGGCGCTGTCATCTTCGTCAGTGCGCTGGTGTGGGCCTGGCTGACCTACTCACGCCCGATAACCGGACACCAAACATCCGTTCAACCCAACGCCGGACTGCTGCAGGCGCCGGCTGCCGCACCGCCGCCCGCCCCGTTGATGCAGGCTCAGACCCCGGCTCCGGAGGCGCAGGAAGATCCTTTGCCTGCGGATATCATCGACTACCTCAAGCGGCTGCGTGAAATCGAGTTGAAGCGCCAGCAAATGCAGGGCGACACCACGGCGGCGCTGCTGATGTTTGTTCAAGCCGTCGCGTTGAAGACCACCTTGGATGAAGATAAAATGCGTGAACGCAGCGAGTCATTGCGGATGGGTGCGCAGGCCTACGCCGCGACCTGGGCCAATCTGGCCAACGCGTTCGAGCAGTTGCAACCGCCAGCCGCTTGCACCACGTTGCATGCGAACTACCGCCGGATGATGTCCAGCACCGTGGCGTTCATGACACAGATCCACCTGGCGATGCATCAGGCGGGCGATGACCCGGGAAGCGCCATCCAGACGCTGATGAATGTGCGCTCCAACGCATCGAACACCATTGAGGAGTCCATCGCGAGCGCGAATCTGGAATTGCAGCAAGTGATTGATAAACAC
>CAZHSN010000049.1:0-22212 GCA_964535125.1 uncultured bacterium | reverse complement strand
GCGGAGATCGGGGCACCGATCTGCGGAACCTGCTCAGCGGTTTTTGATCCGGCCAGTCCCGCAAGCGGTCGCCACCTGGTATCAGGCGTTCGGTGCACCGGCGGGCATGAACGCCGCGCCGCTGGCCACCGCGGTGATCCGCCGCTCCAGGAAGATCACTCCGGCGTGACTGGCCGACCCTAAGCGGTCACGTCGGGTAACAGTAACCTGCGGCGCGTGGGCCCCCGCTTCGATGGCGCGTTGCCGGGCCCGGCTGCGGCTGATCTCCACCGCCACCGACGTCGCACGCTCCAGTTGATCGAACTCTATCCGTTCATCCGTGGAATAGAGGACATAGCTGGAGCTGTCACCGGGGCGGATGCTAACCTCTTCCCGTACGGTGATCTCACTGGCGATCGCGCCCACGGCATTGGCCACGTCGGCGTGTTCGGGGGTCACCACCGTACAGTTCAGCAGGCTGGTTACGGGAGTTACCAGTGACTCGGCCGGAGCGCCGATGGCGATTACCGGTCGCCTTAGCGAGATGTTGACCGCGATCCCGGCGCCATCGTCACAAAACGCCTTTCCCAGCAGCATGTCCCAGTCTTCCGGCAGATCATACAGCTTCGGACGCTGGCTGATCACCTCACGCCGGATCAACTCGGCGAACACGCGGCGTGTCAGCGCATTGAGCATCTGTTCACGGGCGATGTGTGTCTTGCACCCCAGCATGGCGGCGAAGATCTCCAGCGCGCGCTCTGCAGCGCGGACACTCCACTTCCGGAACCGACCGTCAATATGCATCAGATCGGTGGGGGTTAGTCCACCTCGCTTCAACAGCCCCCATTGCTCCAGCCGTTTCAGTGGTAACTGCAGCGTGGATGCAAGCCCCAACCGCTCGGCAGCCTCCAGCGCGGGCATGGGCCCGCCTTTCAACAGTTCCAGCAGCGCCTGTTCACGGTCGCTCAGGGCGTGTCCAGGGGCGCGCGACAACACCAGCACGTCCAGCGGGGTGGCGTCATACCAGCGCGCGTAACGTTCTGGCTCGAAACCGTCCAGAAACGCCTGGACCGCCGGCGACTTCTCCGCCAGGCAGCACAGCGGAATATTGCGCGCCGGCCCCACCTGAATCTTGCGGTCGCTGGTAAAGTCAAACCGGGAGTCTCCGCCCAATCCCACCGTGGAGATGTCCACCGCGTCGACACCCATCACCCAGGCTCCGATGCGTGCGCCTTCGGGACGGACCGCAACCTGCCCGTCGACCAGCAACGCACAGTCGGTGGTGGTGCCTCCCACGTCGATCACCAGCGCATCGCGGAGTCCGGTCAGCACGCGCGCGCCGATGGCGCTGGCGGCCGGCCCAGACAGGATCGTTTCCACGGGACGTGCGCGGGCGATCTGTTCATCCACAGGTGAACCGTCACCCTTGACAACCATCAGCCGGCCCGGCACTTCATGATCCGCGAGCGCCTGATGCACCGACTGGATGAGATCATGAATCACCGGCAGCAGCCGGGCGTTGGCGATCGCGGTTTGGGCCCCGTGGATGGCGTTCAGGCGCCGGCTCACCTCATGGCTGCAGATTACGGGCAGGTCCCAGTGTTCCAGAATGATCTCCCGGACCCGGTTTGCCTGGATCGGATTGCGGACCGTCGCGTAGCCGGCTACGACGATCGCTGAGCATTGATGCTCCTCAATCATCCAGCGCGCCTTGGCCAGCGCGGCGTCTTCATCCAGCGGAGTCAGAATGTCGCCTGAGATGTTCACCGATCCAGGCACGTGCGCCATGGGTTCATGGCTGATCTGTTCAGATGACCACACCCAGGGGGACAGCACGATCAGTCCCACGCGATGCCCGCGTCCCTCCACCACCGAGTTGGTAGCCAGCGTGGTGGAGAGCGACGTGACATCCACCCGGCGCAGCAACTCGGCGGGCAGCCTGTCGAGCGCGCCGCAGATGCCCTCCACCAGATCGTGATAGGTCGTCAGAGACTTGGCTTTGGCCAATACCGTGCGTTCGCCCAGATCGTAGATCACTGCGTCGGTAAAGGTGCCGCCCGCGTCAATCCCCAGTCCGATGCCGGCGCTGATGCCTGCTCCGCTGGCGACCTCCACCACCACCTCATCGCGTGACAGAGCGGTCTCCGACTCATCAGAGTCGATGGCTGCAGCCGCGAAAATGCGGTCATCACCGGTGGTCACACAGCGGCTATGCGGAGGCAGCACGAACAGCCGCTCCGACTCCCAGTTGCCCGACAGCACTTCATGGATCAATGACGCGTCACCCTGCAGCCGGTCGAACCGCCAACCGTACACGTCGGCCATCCGCTGCGTGAACTCCGCCACCTGCTCTTCGCCCGTGAATCCGAGATCGATATAGGCCGCACGGGTATAGTGCTGCTTCCAACGATCGTGAAACGCCAGGATCTGTCGGGCGTTGTCCGCGCCGTAACGCTTCTCCAGCTCGGCGAATTCAGGGTGTTCATCATATCCGATCTGCTCAAAGTTGCGGTATAGCTCACCGGCTTCGCGGTCCCGTGGGTTGATCTGCTTCTCCACCCATCCCAGCGTGTGGTAGATCGTGCCCGGATTCTGACGGAACTGCTTCAGATAGGCGTCGGCCGATCCCAAGAACAGTGAGATGCAGTCGTGAACGCGCGGGATGACCACCGGCAGGTCGCGGGCGACTAATCCGGCTGCTCCGCGGCCGCACAGGCCATACAACAGCAGCATGGCGTCGAATCCATCGGCGCGTGATGCGCTGTCGATCTCCGATTGCAGTAACAACCGCAGGTCATTAGGGCGCGCATGCAGACCCGCGTCCAGACATCGGATATCGATCGTGTGTGCGGATTGGTCCGCCAGCTGTCGCAGATACGGCTCGAACACGCCGCAGGCCACTACCCGAAACTTCATCGGCTGATCCTGTCTCAGGGCGCCGGCAGGGCGCCCGGTCTATCCTCAGGGAGTGTAACGCCGAATGTGGTCAACGGCAAGCGGTTTTCACTGCTCATCAATGGTCCATGGAGCGATCGAACGCCTGTCCGGCAGGATTACCGGTTTGCCGGTGTTGTTCAGCCGCATTACCCGGCCGTTCAGACGTGAGCTGATGACTCCGTCGAATCGGCCGTCCCCGCTGTTGTCCAAGCGTCCCCACGGCAGCCCGGATGCGGTGAGGGCGTGTGCGAACACCAGGCGCGCCTCACGCCAGGCGCCTGGCCAGTTCAACACCCATCCGCGTCCCATCGGGCGCGCGAGGGACCGGACTGCGCGTGCGGCATCGATGACGGGAGCTGTCGGCTCCTGAGGATGGGATGTCAGGGCATCGGCTGATGCGGCGATCTGTACGCTCCAGACCTGGATGCCTAACTGGCGCGGGTCATTGGCGCCGGGCGTGAACACCGGAGACTCGATCGTGAGGCGAGCCCAGTGACCATCAGAGCGACTGCGGGTCAGGCTCAACGTCGTGGCAAGCCGCTCGCCAGCGGGCAGCGTGCCTGCCAGACGGCCGTTAACCAACACACGCACCTTACCGGCGGCTGTGCGCGGCGCCGTCGCAACGATTCGTATCACGGGACGGCTGCTATCCGGCATGGGTAGCGACATCTCGGCGCGTTCCGATGTCCAGCGGTACGTCGTGTCTCCGGGTTCGTACTGCGGGTTGCGCTCGGATCCGTGCCAGCCCGCTCCCAATGCGTCGCCATCCTGTCCGCCGATATCCACCTGCACATGGCGGATGGGTGAAGCCCAGCGGATCAAGGCGCCCAGTGAGCTGATATCAGGGCGCGGCCAGGTGACACGCCCTTGCACATCACGCACCGGTGTACACTCCCGAGCGATCAACAGCAGGCCTCCCTGGCGAACCCATTGCTGCAGTCGGTCCAGGCGCGAGCGCTCCAGCGTGTCTCCTGCGGTCATGACAACCGCGCGAAACCGCTGCAGCAGTCCGTCATCTATCATGTTTTCGTCGATGAACTCAAAGTCCAACGCATCGCGCAAGTCGGCGGTTCGGCTCAGAAATGAACCGATCACCGAACCGTCCAGCGCAAGGCTGGTGTTCGGCATCACTGCCGCCACGGGCAACTTCGGTTCAAAGCGCCGGAAGTATTGAACATTGTCCATAAACACGATGCCGTTGGGACCGGGCTGATCGGGCGGCTGCATCAGGTACTTGAAATAGGCGCCGACAGCCCCGCCGGTGGTGGCGTCGAAGACGCGCCCCGGCATGCCGGCCGGCGTGTTATCACCGCCGGGCTCTGTGGTGTAATAGCCGCCATACAGACGGCATGACGACGATACCATACGGGTGATGGCGAAGTTCATCTGGGCATCGTCACCTTGGTTTGTGATTCGAATGCCAGCCTGGTATTTCGCACACATCCGCGCCTGCGCGCCGAAGTCTGCACCCAGTTCGATGGCGCCATCTCCTCCGGTGCAGAGGTAGATGGGTAACTTCGGGTACAGCTGACGCGCCGTCCGCACCCAGTGTTCCGCATAATCGGTCATAGAGCCGGTATACCAGAGGGCCTGATCGGCGAGGGCGCGTCTGCCCGGAGCCTTCGCGGGGAGAAACGGTTGCACGGTGTCCCAACCGCTGTATCGGGCCGACCAGGCGCGGTTGAGGCGGTCGATGGAACCATATCGCGCGCGCAGCCACTGCCGGAAGTGTGCGGCCGCGTGTCGATCGCCGCACCACCAGCCGGAATGCGAGTGCTGTCCCTGCATCTGGAATCCGCCGCCGGCCACCATGATCGACTCACCCCAGTTGCCCGATATACCCAGGTTGAGAGCTTCAATCACATCGGCCGGATAGTGCTGATGAAAGAGTTTCAGGAACCGTGTGACTCCGTCACGAAGCGCGGGATTCCAGATCGTCTGGATCGGCGTGCTGTGTCCATGTTCCAGACAGACCGCGTCCACTCCGTGCTGTTTGCGCCACCAGTCCGGTGTCGCGACAAACGGCGCTGTAATCAGGAACGGCAGCCATTTCAGGCCGTGTTTACGGATCTGATTCACCACAGGGTCATACAGGGAAAAGTCGATCCGTCCCGACTCCGGCTCAATCTGCGCCCATCCCACATAGCTCTGAAGACTGGTGATGCCGAGGTGGCGGGCGACCTCATAGGCGGCATCCCGGAGTTGACCGGCGGGAACCGGCTCGTGGATCTGCCACTGCTGGATAACCGTCATGCCTTCGGGGGGTGTGATCGGCGGCCGCTGCTGCATCTGCCAGAGCGGATCTTTCGTGTTGTCCCACTCGGGCGGCGCAGAGGTATGGAGGCTGATACTGGAGACAACCAACGGCCCGCCGCCTCCGACACCGATGCGGAAGTCCGCATCACCGTTCTGCCTGCGTGTGAATCCAGGCTCTCTCAAGCGAAACGCGGTGCGTTTCCATTGCTGCGTGTTATGCTGTTCCAGACGACCGGCTTGACGGTACGGTTCTCCCTCCCGTGCGTCGTACTCCAGCCAAAGCGGGCCCTTTAAGTCCAGATAGTCGATGACCACCCAGGCATCCGTGAGTGAGCGCATGGTGTCGATGACCTGAACATACAGGAAACCCGAACCGCGCACCGTGCGGCGCGCATCACGCCCCTCCGCCGTCACCGGTTCGTTCTGTCCGTCGCCATGGCTGTTCACCCGAAGTCCGGCCTCTCTGTTGATGGGACCCAGCTGAACCTGCAGTACGCCTGCTTCCATGTGATCCTCCCTGTGGCGGTGTTGGTTGGATGTGGGGGTAGCGGATGCTGACCGATCATGTGGCTGCCCGGGATGGATTCGAACCACCATATACGGCTCCAAAGGCCGTTGTCCTGCCGTTGAACGACCGGGCACTGTTTTTATTATACCAAGCAGGTGTCCTCAGGCGCTCTGACCTGTCGGCTTCATCAGTGTGCGTCCAGCGGCATCACCCTGCGGCTCCAATACTGTGTGCTTTCGGGGCCAATGTGTGCCGCGGAGATACGTCGCGTTTCGGTAGGGGCGGTTCACCCGATTGATGTCCGTACAGAGGGCGTGGTGGCGGCAGTAACCTGTACGCCCTTCCATCCGCGACTGAAGGAAGGCCGGATCAGACATAGTCATCGCGACGCCAGTCACGTTGCGGGTAATTGTTGTGATCAGTCGGATCAGAGCCGTCTCGTGCCCTCTGAGGGCTTGGGAGCCCGGGGGAACCGCACGCAACCCTCGGCGTTGCACCCTCCCTGCACTTGGTGCCGAACCGCGGGTTCGATTCACCTGATGTTCGCTCGGGTTATGTGGTTCAATAAACCCATGACACACGTTCAACATCCACTCTCCGGCGCATGGAACCTGCGTGGAACCAGTCCCGATGGCCTGGACCGCCTGGAACTCAGCGCCTCAGTTCCTGGCCATGTTCATGGTGATCTGATCCGTCATGCGTTATTGCCGGATCCGTTCTGGCGCGACAATGCGGAGCGCTGCCAATGGGTGGAAACCTGGAAATGGCAATACGCGCGGGCCTTCAAATGGGACGGCGCTCGCGATCAGAGTTGGGCCGAACTGGTGTTCGAAGGGTTGGATACGTACGCAGAGGTGCGGTTGAACGGCGACGTGATCGGTCAGTGCGCCAACATGCACATCCCGCATCGTTTCGATGTGAGCGGGCGTCTGCGCGATGGTTACAACCATGTGCAGGTCTCGTTTACACCGGTGGCGGAAGCGACGGCCGACAAGGAGTTCAACAGGTACTTCTCCTGCTTCTCCACCGACCGGGTCCATACGCGGCGCATGCAATGTACGTTCGCCTGGGATTGGGTGCATCGGTTTGTCAGTTACGGCATCTGGCAACCGGTATGGTTGAACGTGTGGGACAGGGCGCGCGTGTCAGATCAGTTCATCCAGACATGCCGCATCGACGCGGACCGGGCGCTGCTGGTGAACACGTATACGGTGGAAGCGCGTTCTGACGGACCGTTGCGGGCTGAGTGGAGGCTGACCGATCCGGACGGAGCGGTGGTCTGGAATGACCGCCGGGCGGTGTGCGCCGGAACAGCCGCAGTTGAATGTACGGTTTCGCATCCACGGCTTTGGTGGCCCGCCGGGTATGGTGATCAGCCGATGTATGCCATGGAGATGCGGCTGTTCGCCGCCGATGAGACGCTCCTGCACGTGCATACGCAGCCGTTCGGTATCCGTACAGTACGGTTGGAGCAGACTGTCGATGCGCCGGGAAGCCCGGAGGAGCGGTTAACGCGGCAGATCCGAAAGCGTACGCCCAACGACCGTAATGACCAGCCCGGGCGCGGCTTCGCGATCTGGGTAAATGATGTGCGGATCTTCTGCAAGGGCGGGAACTGGGTTCCGTGTGACCCATTCCCAGGCCGGATCACGGCGAATCAGTACGACCGGCTGATCCGGCTGGCGCGTGAAGGACATATGAACTGCATGCGCAGTTGGGGCGGCGGGCTTTATGAGCCGGAGCCATTCTGGCAAGCGTGCGATCGGCACGGCGTGATGATCACACAGGACATGGCCCTGGCGTGTGCGCAATACCCGGAGGATGATCCGGAGTTCCTGGAGGCGTTGCGCTGCGAGTTCCCCTTGGCGGTTCGTCGGTTGCGCAACCATCCCAGTCTGATCCTCTGGGCAGGCGACAACGAACTGGCAATGAACAACGATGAAGATGACCTGACGGGATCAGGGGTCACGGTCGCCCGTGAGATATCCGGCCCAACCATCCAGTCGTTGGACCCGACCCGGCCTTTTGTCCCGACCAGTCCGTATGGCGGCCGGCCGAACAACACGCCCACCATCGGAGACTGCCACATATCCGCCTGGTATCATCCGCAATGGCTGATCGACGGCATCGATGATTACCGTCAACGCATTGATGGGACTCTGGGACGTTTCATCAGCGAGTATGCGCTTCCCGGCGCACCGCCGATGCGGTCCTTACGCAAGTTTCTGTCAGAAGACGACATCGCCGATCCGGCCGGGTTGATGTGGGACTACCACACGAAAGACAACCCGTATAATGGGATGACCGATCCGCGCTGGACACATTTTCATCTGCTGGAGCGGACTGCCGATCACCTGTTTGGCGCATCGACAACGCCGGACGAGCGGGTGCGGCATATGGAATATGTGCCATATGAGTGGATCCGGCTGCAGATGGAAGCGGTGCGGCGTCATAAGGGATACTGCGACGGTCTGCTGCTGTGGATGTACAACGACTGCTGGCCTGCCAGCGGCTGGAGCATTGTGGACTACTACGGTTTTCCCAAGGCCGGTTGGTTTGCGATGAAGAGCCGGTGCGCACCGGTGATCGTCTCAATCGAAGAGACCGCCGGCGCGTATCACCTCTGGCTCTGCAGCGACGCGCGCTGGGAGTGCGCCGGTAACGTGCGTGTGTGGGTGCAGCCGTGGCAAGGGGGCGCGCTCTGGAGCCGCGAATGGACGGCCGCCGCTGCAGCCAATCAAACCACGCATGTGGGTGAGATCGCACGCGCCGAACTGGATGGCCTGCTGACCGATCAGACGGTGCTGGTCGCCGAGTGGACAGGGGACACGTGTGCAGACCGCGCGGTGTTGTACGCTTCGGTACCGCGCCACATGCAGCTTCCGGTGACCATGCTGACCATGTCCGTGGACGGAGACCATCGCTCCGGCAATGTGCATGTTCAAACCGATCATTATGCCCGGGTGGTGACGCTGGAAGCGGATTGCGACCTGGATTTCAGCGATAATTACTTCGACATGCTGCCGGGCGAACAGCGCACGGTCCGCTGGCGCAATCCCTCCGCGCGCGAGGACGACACGCCCAAGGTGATCCCTCACATCCGCGCCGTCTGCTGGAACGGCGCACGGTAACCCCTTTTCCCGTCAGCAACAGCAGGAATCACAGCCTCACACGGTGTACATGCCCCTGAAAACACATCCTAAAGGGGCATGTCACAGTGACATCTCGTTGGCGCCGGACAGCGCTGGTATGCGGAGGCGTATGCCTGATGACCTCGGCTATGACGGCGGACACTATTGTCTGTGGGGTGCGCGCTGACCCGATCGAACGGTATGCCGCGACCGAGCTGCAGCGTTATCTTTGGTTGCGAACCGGGCGGCATCTGCCGGTGGTCACCGAGACAGACTCCCGTGAACAGGGCGCGTTCATAGTGGGCTCCCCTGCAGGCAGTGACCGGGTGGCTCAGGCAGTCGATGCGGGTGAACTGACTGTCGACGCCGGGTTGGGGACACAGGGCTATGTGTTACACACTGTGCGACCTGGCCGGATGTACATCAGTGCGAACACGCCGGTCGGATGTCTGTACGGGGTATATAGCCTGCTGCAGGATCACTTTGGAGTCTCTTTCTCCCTCACTGGCGACATCCTGCCGGACCGTCGAGCCCGATGGCAGGTCCCGTCATTGAACGAACGGCATGTGCCTCAAGTGGATGCGCGCGGGTTCCTGCCCTGGACCAACTTCCCGCAATCCGCTACCAGCTACTCGTGGGAGGACTGGCGCGCGGTGATCGACCGTATGGCGCGGATGCGTTTGAACGTGCTGGTGGTGCACAACTACAACGGCGAACTGGGACATAACGAGATGTTCCATAACCTCACGTGGAACGGCATCACCTCACGGGTGTGGTTCGCCACGGCGCGCAGCGGGCACAAGTGGGCTGGCCCCGGATGGGATATCGCCCAGTACCGGTTTGGCGCAGACCGGTTGTTCGGTGACTGCGACTGGGGATCGGAAGCGGCGTTGCACACGGCCTCCCTCACCAATGAGCAGGTGTTCGACAAAGGGGTGAGCCTGTTTCAACGCGTGATCGAGCATGCGCATGCGCGCGGCGTCCGTGTGGCGCTGGGGCTGGACATCGACTTAATCATGCCCGAGTACGGAGTGCCTGCAGATCACCCCGAGATCATCGAAGCCCGGGCGATGCAGGTGGTTCGTGACTATCCCACGTTGGACTATCTGCTCTGTTTCCAGTCTGAGATGATCGGTCACGGGCCGGAAGGGCTCCAGCGCTGGCGGCGTGTGTTTAACGGTTTTTACCGCATCATCAAGGCCCGGGCGCCGGGTATACAGATCGGGGTATCCGGTTGGGGGCTGAATCCCGAAGTGGTGGCGTCGCTTCCAGAGGATGTGCTCTCGGCCCCCATTGCTCCCTATTCCGCGGCGGCGCAACCGGGAAGCCTGTTTGGCAACCGGGCCTATTGGGCGTTCCCCTGGCTGGAGCGCGACTTTGACAGCTCGGTGTATTACTATCCCTATAAACTCCCATTGGATGACACGGTGCGCACCTGGCGCGAGCGGTCAAGCAACACCACGGGTTTTCTCTGTCTCACCTGGCGACTGGCCGACGCCGTCGATCCCCGGTTTATGTATATGTCCAGGGCGCCGTGGTATCCGTCCGACCGGTACCGGTCGGCGCGCGATGTCTATCGCGAGTACGTGCGCGACTGGTACGGTGTTGCCCTCGAGCCGCTCGCGGAACTGATGGACGGCAACGAGCCGGTGGCGTCGCTGTTTTCCGAGTGTCAGGGCACTCCGCCGTTCCATGTAAGCGCCATGGGTGACACAGCCGGCTTCCTGCTTAACATCGCCAGACTGCGCCTGTTGCCGGACGGTCCCACATGGGAGACCTCACGGCATGAGAAGGCGCATGAGGTGCAGAACGCCGCGTCATCGGAAGGGGGCGAGTGCGTCGGCTTCATCCGGCACGGATCGTGGATCCAACTGCAGCCGGCTGTCTTGTCTGCCCATCAGAACCAGTTCGAGGTCCGCGTGGCTTCGGACACCCGTGGTGGTCTGATCTCGATCCATCTGGATACTCCAGACGGACCGAAGATAGGCGAATGCCAAGTACCTAACACGGGTGGATGGCAGACGTGGACCAGCATCACCGCGCCGCTTACCGGGGTGGACGGTAAGCATACGCTGGTGTTGGTCTTCCGCGCTGCCGCGACCCCCGTGGAACCGGAACGGCAGCGCGCGGCGGATGCGCTGAAACGCATCGATATTGCACTGCGCCGATCTCCCGGACCGCTGAGCCGGCAGCGGCTGATGGGGCTGCGTCATCGCCTGGCGGCAGCCCAGACGCACATTACGTTGAACGAGTCCTTCAACGATACACCGTGGGATCAGATGCCGTCGGCTGCATCAGAGTGGGTGCAGCATTTCGTGCTGCGTGTGAACGATATCTCCTCGCTGGGCAATGTCGTCAGCATGCAGAACCGCTACATCCAGCTGAACGTCATGGGCCGCGATACCTTGCTGCGTCAAACGCTGACTGTTCAACCACCGGACGCCCGGGAAGCGGTGGGGATGCGGGATGGGGCGCTGCTGCGCTGGATGAACCGCGAACCGGATGCGGCGGGAGTGCTGGTCTACCGAAATGGCCGGCAGATCACGACAAACCCGCTTCCCCCGGATACCACAGAGTATCATGACCGGTTCCATGGGAGCGCCGTCTACCGGTTGCGTTGTGTCTCTGCATCGGGAGCGCTGAGCGAACCCTCCTGGGCGGTGCGCTGCCAGGCAGGATCAGCCGACCGCACTCCACCGCACATCGTCATGGTCTCCCAGCCTGAGACCGCACCCGAAGGGCGGCCGGTTGAACTAACGCTGCGGTTGCTGGATAACCGTGATCCCTCTCATCTGACCGGATGGGTGGAGTGGCGCTCACCCGATGGCGCTGTGGGGCGCGCGCCAGTGATCCACCGGGTGCGTGCGGTGTTCAACGCCGTAATACCCGCTCATGCGGTCCAAGCCGGCGCACTGCTGTATCGGGCGGTCGTGTCCGACGGGGCGAACCGTGCGGTCTGGCCAAGTGCCGGCTGGTACGGTCTCACCGTGGAACAGGCGCCGGCGCTCGTGCGGCTGCCGACGCCACGCGTGACGGTTGCCGAGGACGGCACGCTGCGATGGGATGCGGTTCCCGGCGCCGTCGGCTACCGACTCTACCGGTCGAACCAACCGGATGGGGAGCCTGGCCCGCAGAGGCATCTGACGCGTCTGCCGGCGTCGGTGACTGCGTTCCGCGACATGGCAGCCGACTTAGGCGGCCAACCCCGTGTGGGCAGATGGTACTACCGGTTATCGACTTTAGGGCCGGACGACAGCGAAGGTGTCGCTTGTGAGCCGGTCGCCGTGGAAGTGGAGGCGTCTGATGAGCGATAGGGTGAACCGGGGCCCGGATCTGTCCCTCTGTCAGCGATGGGCTGAGCCGTATCGCGGCTGGCATTACTATTCCCAGCATGTGGTCGCACCGAATCCGGGCGTTCCCGAAGCGCCTGATCTGCAGATGACCGACTGTCCCACGGTGTTTCAACTGCCGGGGGATCGTACATGGTACCTGAGCTTCATCGGGTTCGATGGGCGGGGCTACCGGTCATTTATCGCCCGCAGTGATGACCTGGTGCATTGGACTCAGCCACGGCTGGCCATGGACTATGGACCCGAAGGGGCGTTTGATCACGGCGGATGCGTGCTGGGAGCGTATTTGTACACCCGGTATGACATGGCGGCTCCTCGTATCCTTAAGCGCCGGCAGGGATGTTACTGGAGTCTATACGGCGCCTATCCGCGTCAGGGCGGATATGAACTGCGCCCCGGGTATCAGGGGCTGGCAGAGAGTGATGACGGTCTGGTCTGGCGGCGGGCGCAAGATGGTCCCACACTGTCTGTGTTCGACCCGGATTGCGCCGTTTGGGAAAAGGACTGCATCTATCAACCCTGGCTGGTGGAGTATCGGAGACGGTTCTACAACTACTACAATGCGGCGGAGGGAGGATTGGAGCGGACCGGTTTGGCCTTTTCGTCGGATCTGCGCCGCTGGCGTCGGTATCCGGACAATCCGGTGCTGAACCTGCGGCCGAACGGATACGACGCCGCGTTTTGCAGCGATCCGAAAGTGTACCGTGACGGTGACCACTGGATGATGTGGTACTTCGGCGTCGGTCGCAGCGGGGCGCACATCATGGCTGCGTTTTCGTTGGACCTGCTGCATTGGACCGCATTGCCGGAACCGCTGTATGCTGCGGGCGGGCACCCGAATGGGCTGGACCGGCAGTACGCTCACAAAACGTCGCTGGTATATGACTCCGCACGAAAGTGTTGGTTTCTCTATTACTGTGCCGTAGGTGACTCCGGCCGGGGCATCGGACTGCTGACCAGCCGGCCTGTGGAGGGCATCTGAATGCGTCACCTGTTGTCATTACTGGCCGTGATCTGTTGCAGTCCCCCGGTGATTGCAGTTCCGTTATCAGTTCATAGCGGACTGACAGCAGTCCAATTCGATTCGGATGGCCGTCTGACCCGTATCCTCCGGCGTGACACAGGGATATCCTGCTATTCCGGATCGGTTGCGGCGCCGTTCCGGCTGTTCAGGCACCGCGACGGACAGGCTGTTCCGGAACCGTTGCATCCTGTGCGTGCTGCACAGAACAACGCGTCCGTCTCGGTTTTCTACGCCGGAGATGGGGTGTCCGCGCATCTTACGGTGGCTCCC
Source organism: uncultured bacterium (assembly GCA_964535125.1). Taxonomy (GTDB): domain Bacteria; phylum Armatimonadota; class HRBIN16; order HRBIN16; family HRBIN16; genus CAZHSN01. Next base: position 8,757 of record CAZHSN010000049.1, on the reverse strand, counting down.
GCCCGTGCGGAGGGACGACTGCGATGGAGCCTGAGCGTTCGCAACACGGGAAGCGACGATCTGATCCACATGGAGTTGCCGTACCTGGAGGGCGTGCGGATAGGCCAGAAGTCACAGGACGACTACCTGGTGCGTCCGAACCGGTACGGCCAGCGCATACCGGATCCGTTGAACAACCTGAAGCGGCCCGCTGGCGGAATGGTTGAGGGACTCCATTACGGCCCGCACCTGGCGCCCCCCACGTTGATCTATCCTGGCAGCGCCAGCATGATGTGGATGGATCTGTATGACGAACGGCATGGGGGATTGTACATCTCCGGTGAGGAGCCGCATCTGGTCGGCGGCTATCTGACCGCTCAATCCACAGACCGGCTGACGCTCGCAGTGGGACGGCATATGCGTATACGGCCTGGCGAGCAGGCGGTGATCTCGGCGTACATGGGCGTACACCGCGGCGATTGGCGTGACGGCGCGCGCTGGTACCGCCAATGGGCGTTGAGTTGGATGCGGCATGGGCGTCCGCCACGGTGGGTGCGCGAGATGAGCGCTTGGCATTGGCGCGCGTTGCTGTGGAGCATGGGCGAGACCCAACCGACCATGCAGCCGCATATGCATTGGTCGGATATCCCCGGGTTGATGTGGGACGGTGCGCTGGCGCTACGGACGCCCTGTGTGGGGTTGGCCGGCCAGGAACTGTTTGGCCATGATTATCCCATGTGGTGGCCGGATCCCGTGCTGGGTAATGAACAGCAGGTGCGTCAAGCCGTACGGACGGTTGGGCGTCGTGGGGGGCGGGTCGCGCCGTACTTGAATCCTATCTACGCCTGGGAGAACTATCCGCAGGTTCCGCACGCGGAGGAAGAGCCGTTTCGAAACCGGCTGCGGCAAATACCCAGTGACGTGCTGCAGCCGGATTGGGATCGGTACCAGTCCGCTGCGGCCCGCGGTCTGAACGGCGAACTCACGTATGTGGAATGGCACTACTACGGGCGCTTTCCGCAGATGTGTCTGCAGGCGAAGGACTGGCAAGACCATATCATCTGGTGGACCCGAAAGTATGTGCATGACTACGGCTTTGCGGGTGCGCAGTGGGACCAACTGGGAGCGTATCCGTCTGCTCCCTGCAGTGACGCGTCACATGGCCACCGCCACGATGGAACCGGTGTACAGGGGATGCTGGAACTCTGCGCGCGAGCATTGGGTGGGCCTGATCCCGCCGCAGGCAAAGACGGCTATCTGTGGTACGAAGGCGCATGCGACTTCCTGCATCGGTATCTGTCATTCGGACACTCCGGCGGCGACAGTTGGCTGGCGTGGGGCATGCCGGAGCTGTTCCAGTACACCTTTCCGATGCAGTTCGGCACGGTGGATACATGCGCTGCAGACGGGTCTGGACCGGAGGCGCTGGCGCGCCGGTTCCGCAGGCTGGAGTGGATGTATATACGCCGGATGAAGACCGGAGTCGCCGCCGACTTGGCCCGAAAGATGGTGCGGATCACACCCGTAACCAACGCGCTGAAAACTTTGTACTGGTATGGAGCGTTTCATGGAACCGACGGGCTGCAGGCGCCCGCCGGGGTTGAAGCGCGGCTGCTGGCGGTCTCTCCTGAGGAGTCACCCAGTCTGCGCAGCCCCGCTCTGGTGATCCCGCTGATGGATCTGCGCCACGTAAAGACCGACTTCACCGTGCAGATCTCGCAGGAGTGGCTGCCGGCCCGCGCGGCGCTGGAGGCCTGGTGGTACCCAGCGTATAACGGCGGGTTGCGTCAGCCGGTGACGATCCGTCGCTCTTCCAGCGGGTTGACCGTCAAACTGCCTGGCATGGGGGATCTCAACGCTTTCGACCGGTCTCAAGCATACTGCCCGGACGACGGCACGACTGCGGCCTTGGGTGCGCTGGTGATCACCAGCCAGCCGGTCTTTCCCTTGCGTCTTGAGGCTCCGATGCACAGCACCAAAGGGCAACCGGTCACCATGCGCGTCTGGAGACAGACGGGTGAGGGTGCGCCGCAACGCTGGCGTACGCTGGATATCTCAGCCGGTCGACCGGACGGTGTGCATCAAGTTTCCGTGGTGGACGGACGCATCCACCACCTGCAGATTGCGGGCCGTCGTGCCCAGCGGTTGGCTCCGGATACACATAACAAAGCATGGTACGGCTATTACCGGGTGACCGACCCGGCGTTGCGCCAGCGTGAGCAGACGCTGGAGATGCAGGTGACCTGGCTGGACAGCGGTTCCCGTACGTTGACGGTGCAGTACAACTCCAGTGATCCGGCTGCGGTACCGTTCGAGTTCGCCAAGTTAACCCCGGAGTATCGCCCTGGTCCCTCGATACTGACGGGCAGCAGCGGCATCTGGAAAACCGCGACGTTTCGGCTGCCTCAGGCGTTGCTGGCTGGCAAGATGAACGGTGGCGCGGATTTGCGACTGGTGGCGTCCGGTGGCGACATCTATGTGTCACGTATTCGGATCCGCGGCGTGAATGAACAGTGGCGGCCGGTAGCCGGCGCTTTGGTCACGTTGGGGAGCATCAATCGGAAGACCGATGCCGCGGGACGGGTCCGCTTTCACGTGGATAACACCGAGCCGTCCGGCGGCTGGCTGATAGAGGCGCGCAAAGACGGGCCGCAGGGACTGCTGCCTGACACCAGGGTGATCATGCTGGCGGACCAGGTGAAGCGATGAACGAAACATACGGAGTTCATGGTTGTGGGAGGTGAGGTGCTTATGAACGCAGGGGTCTGTTCGATCAGTTTCCGCGGGCATGCGATTGAGGCGGTCGCACGGGCGGCTGCGGAAGCGCAACTCGCGGGTGTGGAATGGGGCGGTGATATACATGTACCCCCTGGAGATTTCAGCGCAGCGGAACGCGCGCTGGACGCCTGCAGGCGGTTTGGACTGGCTGTCAGCAGCTACGGCAGCTACTACCGGGCGGGGTCAGACGACGGCCGGTGGTTTGAACAGGTGCTGCAGACCGCACAGGCCTTGCAGGCGCCCTGTATCCGGGTGTGGGCGGGCGTCCTGGGATCGGCCGATGCCGGTCCCAATCAGCGCCGCCAGGTGGCCGATGACCTGCGGCGTTGCAGTGATGACGCGGCACGGGACGGAATCATTGTAGCAACCGAATTCCATGGGCAGACGTTGTGCGACGAGGCGGAGTCGGCGGCGCGTCTCGCGGATGAAGTCGATCATCCGGCGTTCCGGTTGTACTGGCAACCCCCCACGGGACCGGATCCCGCTGTGCTGCAGGCCAGCCTGCGGCGCGTGGGTCCTTGGCTGGCTAATGTGCATGTGTTCGAGTGGCGCTTGACGGATGGTCGGATCGACAGACGCCCGTTGCACGAGGGTGATGCGGTGTGGCCGGATCTGCTGCAACTCGCGGCTGAAGCGCCCGTAACGCAACCCCGTTGGGCATTGCTGGAGTTCATGCACGACGACCGGCTGGAGACGCTGCCGGAAGCCGCTGCCGTATTGCAACGATGGCTGGGATGAGGCCCATGAAGCCAAACAGGAGGATGCCATGAAACGGCCTTCGGCTGTGTACATACTCTCGGATCATGCGGCCGGATTGATCTACGGCCCCAAGGAACGCGCGGATATTGAGAGGCTGGTGTCTGTGATTGGTCCGGTGATGACGCCACAAACCGCCTGCGACCATACGGAAGCGTTGAGGCAGGCGGAGGTGATCCTGTCCGGGTGGGGCGGCCCGCGCCTGGATGCGGCGTTTCTGGAGCAAGTGCCGGCGTTGAGACTGGTGCTGTACGGCGCGGGGGCCGTCTCAGGAGTCGTCACCGACGCTTCCTGGGCGCGGGGCGTGCGCGTGGTGAGCGGCTGGGCGGCCAATGCGCAACCGGTTGCCGAGTATACGCTGGCTGCCATTCTGCTGTCATTGAAACGGTTCTGGTGGTTCGCCAACACTGTGCGAACCGAGCAACGCTGGCCTGCAGAACGTGAGGTGACCGGTGCGTACGGCGCTACGGTTGGGCTGTTGTCTCTCGGCGCTATTGGACGGCGGGTGTGTTCGTTGTTGAGGCCGTTTGACCTGCAGGTGGTTGCCTGGGACCCGATCGCGCCGGATGCGCTGTTCCATGATATGAACGCACGTCGTGTGGATTTGGAGACCCTGTTCACTGAAGCGGATGTCGTGTCTGTACACACGCCTTGGCTGCCGGAGACCGAAGGGTTGGTAACGGGAGATCTGCTGGCGCGGATGAAACCAAACGCCGCGTTCATCAACACCTCACGCGGTGCCGTGGTCAACGAGTTGGAACTGGTGGATGTACTAAGGCGCCGTTCGGACCTGCAGGCGATATTGGACGTGACATGGCCCGAGCCGCCGGAGAGCGGTTCGCCGCTGTACTCGCTTCCCAACGTGGTGCTGACACCGCACATTGCCGGATCGATGGGCGCCGAATGCCAGCGCATGGGACGGTACATGGTGGAGGAACTGCAACGCTGGCTGAGCGGAGAGCCGCTTCGTTGGGAGGTAACCCCCGAGTTGGCGGCGAACAGTACACATCGGCCGACCGGGTCGGCGTGAGACACATCGCCTGACACGATACGGTGTCACCGGGAAATCGGCAACGCGTTGCTATTCCTGGCCTGAACGTGCTAGTATCCTGCCAGGCAACTGGTGCAGCATATCGGCGTCCGGAAAGAACTGCGCGTGGCGCCGTTCCAGACCAGGCGATACCACAACGGAGAGAGGGCCACTATGGCTGACAAAAAACCCAACATCATCATCTTCGGGATCGACTCGTTACGGGCCGATCACATGAGTTGTTACGGGTACCATCGGCTGACCACACCCCACATCGACAAGTTCGCCACTCAGGGAACGCTGTTTGAACACTATTACTGTCCAAACATCCCCACCACGCCCGGTTACTCGCTGATGTTGACCGGTCAGGACGTGATCACCACCCAAGTGGTAGCCTTGCGGCACCAAGGACCGATGCGCTCCGAAGTGCGTACCTTGCCCGAGATTCTTCGGGACTTCGGTTACACCTCCACGTGTGTAGGTTTCACCGGGAACCCGGCGTCGCGCGGATTCGATACCTACCTCGACTATCCGGCTTGGGGCGACTGGGCGCACGGTCGCAGCCCGAAGGCGGAGAACCTCAACGCGGTGACTGTACCCGAGTTGAACCGGTTGCTGGATCAGGACCAGCCGTTCCTGCTGTTCTTGCGCCATATGGATCCGCATTCGCCGTATCTGGCGCCGCAGCCGTATGAGCGGATTTTCTACCATGGTGACGAGTGCGCTCCAGGCAACAACAGCATGGATCCGGTGATGAACTTCAAGCCGTTCTGTGACTACTTCGCTGCCTGGATGCCGCCGGGAATCACGGACATTGAGTACGTGAACGCCCAGTATGACGCAGAGATCGCCTACATGGACGCATGTATTCAGGTGCTGTTCCAGCAGTTGGAGAGCCGCGGTGTGATCGATGAGACATTGATCGTCATTACCGCCGACCATGGCGAGACGTTGGATGAGCATGAGTGCTGGTTCGACCACCACGGTATGTACGACAACACGCTGTATGTACCCATGATCATCCGGTACCCCGGCAAGGTGCCTGCCGGCATGCGTCATCCCGGTTACTGCCAGCACAAAGACATGGTTCCCACCATACTGGAACTGGCTGACCTGCAGGTCTCCGATCGGTTCGATGGACGCAGCCTGATGCAGTTGGTGCGCGGCGAGGCGCTGAACTTCGACACCGAGTTCTACATCACCGAGTGCACCTGGATGCGCAAGCACGGCTGGCGTACACCCGAGTGGAAGCTGATCCGCGCGCTGGAGCCGGACTTCCATTTCAAGCCCGAGGTGGAACTCTATAACTTGGTCGCGGATCCTGAAGAGAATAACAACCTGGCGGAGTCCTACCCCGAGATGGTCGCTGCGCTCACCGAACGGATGAACCAATGGCTGGCAAAGCGGCGTGAGGAGACGGGGCTGGATACCCCGATCCACCATCAGGGCGACTGGCACGGACACGCGGGTGTCGGTTCGTTCACGTCAAGCCAGCAGGCGTATGATACGCTGCACATCGGCGATCCCGAGGCAGCGCGGAAGCTGCAGGCAGAAGCGCGCAAGTAAGGCGCACTCCGCGAAGCATGGGCAGGGACGGCGGTTAGCCGCCCTGCCCTTTCCATTATGTTGGCACACTGGTGCGTGCGATGTCTCTCCACCCGGGCAAGCGTTGATGTGCGTTGACTCCAGTGCAGGAATTCAGTGAATGTATCACCAATCATTAAGTGGCAACCACGTATCCGGAGGGGTTCCATGCATGCATCCGATGTCCAGATAGACGCTATCGACGCGGTCGCGTTGCAGACCGCTATCGACTGGGCCGCGAGGGAAGGATGGAATCCCGGGCTCCATGATGCCTCCTGTTTCTATGCGGCTGATCCAAGTGGCTTCTTTCGGGCGACCCTGAACGGAGAGTCCATCGGCTTCATCTCGGCAGCCAACTACGATGATGCGTTCGCGTTTATAGGTCTGTACATCGTGCATCCTGACCATCGGGGAGGACCGGCGGGCGTGATGTTGGCGCATCACGCGCTTCAGCACACAGGCCGACGGTGTGCCGGCGCCGACGCGGTGATCGAACGTCTGCCGATGTACCACAAACTAGGCTTCACCGAGGCGTGGCGTACCGTGCGGCAACGGTTGCGCTCCTCCGGCACGATGCATGCAGACATCTGGCCGGTTACGGCGGTCCCGTTCGATACAGTGGTGCAGTATGACAGGCACTGCTTCCCGGCAGAGAGGGGCGCGTTCCTCAGATGCTGGTCTGCGGCGCCGGGGCACCTGGCGTATGTGTCGGTTATTCACGGCGCCATGGCCGGTTTCATTGTCTGTCGCCCCTGTCGGCAGGGTTACAAGATCGGACCGTTGTTGGCTGACACACCCGAGGTCGCCAGTCGGCTGCTGGACGCGGTGCTGAGCCGGGTCAGCGCCGAGGTCTATTGGGATACACCGACGGGTCATGCGGATGCGATGCGCATCGCTGCAGAGCATGGAGGGGAGCCGGTGTTTGAGACCGCCCGGATCTACCGGAACGGGACGCCTCAGATCGACATGGGACGGCTGTATGGGGTCACCAGTTTCGAACTGGGGTGAGCGACCGGGTGACCATACGGCTGCACGCATGCGCATGGCCTGGATGGATCCGTGATGGATGATGTCCGCTTTCGCGCGCCCGGCTGTGTGCAACTGGTTGGACCGTGTATCTTCGGCCAAACCCGCTTTCTGCCGAATGAACAGATCGTCACACATACGCATCCGTGGTACGAATTGGCGCTTGTACCCGATGGGGCCTGTTGCCTGACGGTAGAGAACACCACGTATGCCGTAAATGCCGGTGACCTGTGTATCACGCGTCCCGGTCAGGAACATGGAATGTATGGGATCACTGGCCCATGGACAGTGCTGTTCGTTTGCATGACCTCTTTAGAGCCTCGCGAGCCGGCAGCGCTGCTGCAGTCACGCACCCATCCGGTATTGCCCAAGTGCGGCGCGTTATCCGGTGTCTATCATCACATGATCGCCGAAGCGTCCGCTCGACAGGTCGGCTGGCAAGCCCGAGTCGCCATGCTCTGTTCGGATCTGGTCATTTCGGCGGCGCGGGTGGCGCACCCGGATGAGTGCGGCGCCGCCCCTGCGGACAATTCGGAAGTCGAGGCGGCGCGGATTCTGATCGAATGCACGGCGCGGGCCGACCTGCGTGTCGCGGATGTGGCTGCTCATGTTGGCCTGAGCGTGTCGGCGCTGCAGCGTCAGTTTCGAAAGGTGCTCGGGCAGACCGTGGGAGAGCACATTCGAGAGGTCGTGATGCATCGTGCGGCTCAGTTGCTGGGTGAACAGCGCTGCTCGGTTGTGCAAACCGCTGAGTTGCTGGGATACCGGTCTCGGCAACACTTCAGCACCGCATTTCAACAGGTATTCGGAACGTCACCCGGGGCGTCGCGCCGAGCTGGTGCGCGAAAACCGGACAAATCGGCATTCTAGACCCAGTCTGTTACATCGGCGCTCCGGTACTGTAGTCGGGTACAGGACCGGTGAGTCGACCGTTTGCCTTACGGTATTAACTTACCGCGATCTGACGCATCCCCGGTTTATACAATCGGCTCAATGTGAGCGTATACCGGACATATCAGTAAGCCCCTGCCGCTACAATATGAGCCATGACGCTTCATCAGAGCGATATCTGCTCAGGAACAGGAAGGTGACCCGCGCCATGCCTCTCTACGTGTTTGGTATCGCTGTTGTGTTGTGCGCATGCACAGTGATGCGCGCTAACGCGGAAAGTCCTCAAGCCGTTCGGGATCTGCTTTCCAACCCCAAAGTGGAACAGCTCTACGGAAAGACGTACGCCAGCCTCGTAGAGAGAGTTCAACCCGACGGCTTTTTTCAAGAGTCTCTGACCGGTGCGTATCCTGGCATGTTTCCTCGTACCGTGGGCGCTTTGGTGGCGCTGTTTGCTGAGACCGGGGAGTGGAAAAAGGCTAGGGATGTGGTGGATGTGTGTATGCGGGCCGCGCAGGAGTATGGCCTTGACCGCCACCTGCATATATTCGACCGGCTGCTGAACAATGTTCCCGTAGAAAACAGTGACGCGGTGGTCGTTCCCGAGTTTGATTATGCGTTATACCGCTTGGATCCGCCCTATCAGGCCGCACAGCGCCTCGTCGCCGGAGCGCGCCCGCTGCGTGCGGTGGCCGTGCTGGTTGCCGCTGTCGGGA
>CAZHSN010000048.1:0-22677 GCA_964535125.1 uncultured bacterium | reverse complement strand
AAAATACACCTGTTTCGCCTGCCACTAATCCGTCTTTCAGTGCCTGATAACCACATCCATGTGAGCCTGCCCAACGGGATGGTGAACCCCCGGATCGGTATGCTGGAAGGCGGCTGTACCAGTTGGTTCGCTGTTCAGGATTTTGTTTCAGTGCACGATGACAGTGCCTGTGTGATCTGGACTCCAATTGATAGCCCGTTGGTGACACTTAACGGGCTGCACCGGGAAGGGCAGTCGGCTGATATTGCCGGACTGGCGCCAGCGGGCGGGCCACCCTGCTACGCAAGTGGGCATCTGTACGCGTATGTCTTCAACAACTACTGGGATACCAATTATCGCGCGGAACAGGGCGGCCCGATGCTGTTTCGGTTCTGGATTACCAGCCGCGCTCTGTTCTCAGCCGCTGAGTCCGCTGCCATCGGACGGTACGCCATGGCTTCTGCAACGGATACAGAAGCAGTGATGCTGGACAGCGATGTCGGCCGCCGAGGCCAGTCACCCTTCGTGTCTGTGGACTCGAACTCCGTATTGATTCAGGCAGTCAAACGTGCCGATCATCGCGACGCGCTGGTGATCCGGTTGCGGGAAACGTCTGGAGAGCCGGTTCAGACCCTGTTGCGGCTGCCGGAACACCATGGCGAGGTTTGGCAGTGTGATCTGATGGAACGGCCTGTGTCACGGATTGCCTCTTCGGATGGCAGTCCTACCATCTTGCTGCCGGCAAACAGTTTGACCACAATCGCCGTCGATAGACCTGTTCAAAGGCGGCGCTGACGTAAGGACCATGAGCATATGATTACCATCCGTGATATGTGCGCCGGCGATATAGAGATCATGTCGCAGGCGTTCGCGCTGCAAGGCTGGTCTAAACCGATCAGCCAGTTTGAGCAGTACTTGGAGGCGTGTCGACAAGGCATGCGCGAGGTCATTGTCACTCTGTGCGATGGGCAATTCGCTGGGTATGTAACCATCGTCTGGACCAGCGGCTACCCTCCATTTCGCGAAGCCGGCATACCTGAAGTGGTCGACTTCAACGTGTTGATCGCGTTCCAACGCAGAGGGATCGGCACAGCGCTGATGGATGAAGCGGAACGGCGTATCGGGCAGCGGTCGCCATTCGCGGGTCTGGGTGTCTGTCTCCATGCTGACTATGGCCCTGCGCAGGTGCTGTACGCCCGCAGAGGGTATGTGCCCGACGGACGCGGCGTATCATGGAGAGGCAGTCTCGCGCCTGCAGGATCGGCAGTCACATTGGATGACGATCTGGTGCTGCACCTGGTAAAACGGTTGCGTTGAATATACCGCGCATTATTGGCTCAGTGTGAGGCCAGCGCCTGATGTACCCTTGTCAGAAGATCCCGATACGCAAAGGGTTTTTGTAAATAGTTCACGCCGTCCTGCATGACGCCTCGGGATGCCAATACATCCGCCGGATAACCCGACATGAAGAGTACCCGTAACTCCGGCAGGTGAGATCTCAGGCGCTCCGAGAGCGTGTGTCCGTCCATCTCAGGCATGATCACATCGGTCAGCAGCAAATCAATCTTGTGTTCAACCTGGTTGGCTATCTTCAGCGCCTGCAAGGGACTGGATGCGCAGATGACCTGATACCCTTTGTTTTCCAAAATGGAGCGCGCCAGGTCAAGGATGGTCTGCTCATCTTCTACGATCAGGACCGTCTCGCCGTGGCTCTCGATATTGGGGTCCGGTGACGATGCGACAGATGCTTCGGGTAAGGCGGTGTGGCGTGTGAAGTACAGACAGAAGCGCGTCCCGGCGCCTGGTGTGCTGGTTACATCGATGAATCCGTGGTTCTGCTTGATGATGCCGTACACGGTGGCCAGACCAAGCCCGGTGCCTTCCCCTACTCCTTTGGTAGTGAAGAACGGTTCAAATATATGTTCCAGTGTGGCCGCATCCATCCCGCATCCGGTATCAGTGAATGACAAGCAGATATAGTCCCCGGGTGAAGCATCGCTGCTATCGGGCATCTCGTCGAGACCGAGCGTGACGTTGCGTGTTTCAATAGTGATCACTCCGGGACCGCTTATCGCATCGCGTGCGTTGACACTGAGATTGGCCAGAATTTGGTCCAGTTGCGAAGGGTCCAGGTATATCGGCCAGATCTCTTCGCCGGGCTGCCAGACAAGCTGTATATCTTCGCCGATCAGACGGCGGACCATCTTGATCTGTTCGGTGATCGCCTCGTTGATCTTGACTGTGGCGGGCCGGTGAGGTTGTTTTCGCGCAAAGGCCAGCAGCTGATGGGTGATGGATGCGGAGCGCTGGGCAGCCGAAAAGATCTCGTTGAGATCGCTGTAGATAGAATCTTGGCGGTCCGCTTTCATCATCGCGATCTCCGCATATCCGATGATGACGCTGAGCATATTGTTATAGTCGTGCGCTACACCGCCTGCCAGCCGTCCAACGGCTTCCATCTTTTGAGCGTGGTTCAGTTGAACCAGCAGTTCACGTTCCCTCTCTTCCGCCATAGTCTGGTCTTCCAGTATGTCAAGCAGTGCGCGACGGCTACGCTCAGACTCGGACAGCAGTCTGGAGGCCTCCTCATCCTTCGCCATCAACAGCGTCTGCATCTCCTGTAACTGATCATACAGTTGGCGGCATCGTGCATCCAGATACACACGCTGTTCCTGGACTGCGATAAAACGGGCTGTGAGTCCGGCTGTCGCGTCGAGTATGGACCGTAAGGCAGAGAGATCATCATGCACTTGCGGGCAAAACACGGCCAAGACGCCATAACATGCTTCTGCGTGAACCGGAGCGATGACCGCCTGAAGATAACCGTGCCCCGACAGCCACTGGGACGTTTCGCTGTTCGTATCGACACTCGATGTCACGGTAGTTCTGGCGTCAGCCGTCTGCGAGAACAATATCTGTATGGATGGGTATGACAGACACGGGCGCATCTGTGCCGGATCAATATAGGACACATCATACTGTCCCTTCGAATCACCGACTGCCGCGACTACTGCCGTCTCGGACGGTAGAATGTCGCGTATCATCTTGCCTGCAGCAGCGAACGCATTGTGGCGGTCGATGGAACTGTCCAGCACATTGTGGAATGCCTTCAACAGAAGCAGAGTGTGCTGCGAAGGGAACCGGTCCATGTTCAGCCTCCATTCGCCATGTCTGACCGCTGAGAATGGGGGTGAACCACACTGGTGTATTTGGGGGGCATGCCGAGGCGGGCGAGCAGATCATTGACTTCGCGCTTCAGGGCCTGACTGCGGTCGGAACGGTTAAGTAGGGTTGTCTGCCATCGCTTCAGTTCCTGCAGTTGAGCGGCCATCGCCTCTTCCGTCTCCTTTTGCTTGGTGATGTCTGTGTGTGTGCCGTACATCACCAGCGGACGGCCCTGTGCATCACGCTGCATGACGCGCCCGCGGTCGAGAATCCAAATCCAGTGGCCGGCTTTATGCCGCATCCGAAATACGCTTTCGTAATGATCGGATATGCCGTCAATACACTGCGTAAGGGCTTGGCGAGCTTTCGTGATGTCCTCAGGGTGTACCAAGCGCTCCCATGTCGTGTAGTCGTAAGGTGCCAGTTCTTCCAACGTATAACCGATCATGGTCGCCCATGTCTGGTTGAACACAGTCCGGTTGGTCTGCAGGTCCCATTCCCAGGCGCCCAGTGAGGCGGCCTCAATCACAAACTGAAGGCGGTGACGTTCTGCCTCCAATGTTTGTTCAGCCTGTCGCCGTTCGGTGACGTCCCGCAAGGCGCTCACGCGGCACGGATGACCGTCGATTTCTATGTCACAGGACTCGATCTCGGCCCAGAACATCTCGCCTGTCCGTCGGTACATGCGAACGCTGTACGGCCTGGCGAAACGATGCCGCATATGGTGCATCACGGTGGGCAGGTCGTCAGGATGCACCAGCTTCAACAGATTCTGTCCAATCAGATCATGCCGGGGTGCGGCAAGTATGTGTTCAATGGAGCGGTTCAGATCAATGGCCACTCCCTGGTTATGGATCACAATTCCTTCAATGGTTAAGTCAGCCAGTGCACGAAAGCGAGCTTCACTGTCGCGCAATGCCTGTTCCGCCAGCTTTCGGTCGGTGATGTCCGTATGCGTGCCGACCATGCGTAAAGGCTCACCGCGGGGGCCAAAGGCAACGCTGCGGCCTCGACCCAGTATCCACTTCCAATTCCCATCTGCCGTTCGCATTCGGAACTCGACGGTGAATCCATCCGGCGCGCTCATATGCGTCTGAATATGCTGCTCGGTGCGTGACAGGTCGTCCGGATGCAGCAGTTGTTTCCAGGATTCATAGGAAGCCGTGAAAGCATCCGGCGGATAGCCCAGCATCGTGTAATACCGCGCACTGAACACCGCCTGACCCGTTGGAACATCCCAATCCCAGATGCCGTCTTGTGTGGCCTCCAGCGTGAGGCGGAGCCGTTCTTCGTTGGCTTGAAGTGCTTGTTGCATGTGACGGCGCGACGTGATGTCGGAAATGATGCACGCAAACCCCATCGGACGATGGCGGAATGCGGTCACCTCATACCACCGACCCAGTTCGGAGCTGAAGCTCTCGAACGTCATGGGTTCTCCGGTCAGTGTGACCCGGCCATAGGTTTCCACCCACAGCGGCTCCGTCCCTGGTAAGATCTGCATCACAGTTCGTCCGATGATATCCTCTGCACGCAGCCCGGTCAGTCGCTCGAACGCCGGGTTCACGGCTTCAAACAGATAATCGATGGGGTGTCCGTCCTCATCACAGATCAGTTCGTGCAGCGCCACCCCGTGTATCATCGTTTGGAACAGCAGATTATGCTCAGACCGGGTCTTCTCTAACTCTGTCACATCGGCAAACAGGCCCTCGACATGTGTGATATTCCCTGCGGCATTCGGTCTGGCTGTTCCATATACGCGGCACTTCCATATATCAGCACCGCGGACCGCATTGAGAATAGTCTCTTTAGACCCCTCACCGGAAGCACATCGCCGTAAATATGTGATCCATTCGGAGCCGCCGTCTGCGAAGCAATCTGCCAACTGCGCGGCTGTCAACTGGTCATGGGCCCCCAAGTTAAACAACTCACGCGATCCCGATGACATCCACAGGTTGTCCGTTGTGGGATCATATTCCCACATGCCGGATGCTGTCTGCTGCTCAAGCCAATGGGAGAGTCCATATTGTTGTGATCTGTCAGCATTGGTGTCGACATTGTCGTGGATTGGTGCGCATGCGATGTGGCGTATGGCGTCCAGCCGGTGCCGGATATCCGGCGGCAAGGCCTCCGTCGGCAGGTCATCTAGCAGAGCGACGATATGGTGTAATGCAATGTCTGCATAAGGGTTCATACACCTAATGTACCAGATGTACCAGATGTACCAGCTCCCCTACAGAGTATGTGCCGTACAGTTGTATACATGCGTGACTATTAATGCCCGCCCGCTATTACCCTCAGCTGATCGCGCCATAGCTGGATCCTGCGGGTCATATCGTTGGCGCCCTCTTGGATCGTTGTGATCTTTTCGGGCTTCACCAAATCTTCGAATTCCGCAAGCATTTCACGGTAAGTGTCTACTTCGTCGGCAGTCATATTTCCAGGCTTGAATGGCCCTCCCCAGTCGCGTTGGAACCCGATCCCCTGGGATAGCCGCGTATACAGGATCGGCAGTCGAGCGACACGTACTCGATATCGTATCTCATCCGTTTGTGCCAATGACATGGCTTTTGCCATCAGGCTGTCGGCCGTATCAAGGAACACTGATGACAGAAACGATACATCCGGACGATAACGGATGTCCAGCGCATACAATGGATCCTGCGACTTGGGCAACGATCGCGCCTGATACCATAGGTTCCAAAGCAGCATGTTGTACTCCCAGATCGGTTCAGCCGCTTCACCATAATAGCCTTAAATAAAGTCCTGCATCAGCGCCAGGGTGTCCAGCGTCGTATCCAACAACCGCTTGGCCCATACCCCGTTGCGCAACGCCACGTTCTCGGTGCCGTTGCATTCGTAGAAGCCCTGCAGCATCACGCCCTTAGCTCCGTTTCGGACGAAATACCGAATGGAGTCGGTTACGACGGGCATGTTCGGCATGGGGGCAAGGTGATGACTGAAGTTGACCGTGTAGTCCCAAATATGGATGTTGGCTCCAACCGCGTGCCATGCCTTCATCGCCCGTTGAAACGCACTGGTCTCACGTATCAGCAAGAAGGGGTGTGCCCAGGCATGACTGTCTGTGCAGAGTTGGATGGCTACATTGTGCCGTGGACGTGTTTGTGTCGGGGGCATGAACGTACCCAGATACGCCAGCGTGGAGACCTGTACCCCGGGATGCTCGGGTTCGATCGCTTCGGCCACCGCATTGACAAATCGTATCAGGGTGCCGGAATATGAGCCTTCTGCGGCGTCAGTCTCCTTGCAGCGCGTACAGGTGCAGTAATCCGTCCAGTCATTGGGACTCACGCTGATGATCTCGCTGTGCGGCTTGTCACGCAGAATTCGTTTCACCCGCTCTGTGACGATCCGCAACACATCCGGGTGACTCAGACAGAGTTGGCGAGGCTGTCGTACCCCGTTCAACTCTGAGTAGTATTCCGGATGGTCTTTGAAGAACTCATCGGGCGGCATCAGGGTGTTGTAGGTATGCACGAACAGCGCGTAATCGATGTGTCCTCCCCACTCTTCAGGCGCCGGGGCAGATGGGGAGTTGGTGCGGTTTCGCAGCGACCAGTCGCGGTTGAACGCCGCGTAGTAAAACGGGTCACGGATCTCAAGCGGCGGTGTATAGGCGCGCGAAACCGGCGTGACCGTCAGATGCTTATGTCGGGGGATGACTGTGACGTCCTTTGTATACCATCGACATCCGAGGTCTTCCTCAAGAAGTGCATACACGGCGTTGATGATGCCCCGCCTGTCGCCTCCGATGAGAATGATATCGCGTCCATCGACTGCTATGGCATAACCATCTGCTCCCGGTCGGGGTCGCAGATACGGGTGGCGACTTCGTTTCATCAATGGCGTTGCACCGATGCTTATGCAAGGACTCATACCCTGCCGTTGGGTAATCCGGAACGTGGCCCCGCTGATTTCTGACAGCCAATGAGCCAGGTCTTGTGCAGCTTTCTGCTCAACCGAATTGGGACGTTCAGGTAGCAGTATGGTGTACAGCGCTCGGCCATCACGCGCCAGCCTGATAGGAGCAGACGGTTCTCCTTTCGGTGCGAGGGCGTTAACCCAGGCTCGCTCAGGGGAGGCATGCATGACTATGGTGCACATGAACAGCATGCCGAATGTCCACAGGTGTTTCTGCATCATAGATGTCCCTCGTTCGGCCCGATGTACATGTCGGCGTGACGGGCGCTGTGTGATCGCCTGCCGGATAGATACGATCACACAGCCCCCTATTCCTTCAGTCGCCCCGTGCGCCAAAGTTGCTGTCGATGATCAGGTAGTCAAATAGCGTCACTTCACCGTCGCCATCCAGATCGGCCATGGGTGTGTTCCGGCTGCCGAATGCGCTGTCGAGCACGAGGTAGTCAAACAGCGTCACTTCATTATCGCCGTCGGCATCACCGTTCACCAGTTCTACATGAACTGGTCCCGCACTGGGATCTACATCGTTGCGCCGGGTCCACAGGAAGTGGTTGGATCCAAAGCGCAATGTGTAGTTCGGACGGCTGAACAGGTTGGCGGCGTAGTGGCCCGACGCATCCAGTTGTGCCAAAACGGACTCCTGCAGTTGGCCGCCGGCCAGCGCCTGGATCGTGATCCAGCGACTCATCGGATCATCAATCCCGCGAAGTGTTACGTGTCCGGTGATTGGCGTTCGTACCCCTCGAATGCCGGCCGTGATGGAACCGGAAGCCGCCACGTCGACGTAACCGGTGTTGGGCATCGGTATACGGGCTCGCCCCTCGTTTTCGGAACCCCAGATAACCATGACACCCGACTGCTTGATGGCGGCGGTGTGGTGCGAGCCGGCGCTGACACGCGTAAAGCCGGCATTCGGTTCAGGGACCGCACACTGACCGTACTCACCCCACCCCCAGCAGACGACAGAACCGTCTGTCTTGAGCCCTGCGGAGTGCCAGTCTCCAGCCCATACAGCTACGAATCCCGAATTGGGCTCGGGAACGTTGCACTGGCCGGAGTCATTGCTTCCCCAGCAACTGACGCTGCCGTTTGCTTTCAGTCCGATGCTGTGCCAGCCTCCGGCGGCGATACCGATGAAGCCTGTATTCGGCGCGGGAACGGTACACTGGCCGGCGTTGTTATCACCCCAGCACTCGATGACGCCGTCGGACTTCAAGGCCATCGAGTGGGCGGCTCCCGCAGCTACCGCGGTGAAGTCGGTGTTGGGCAGCGGGACATCACACTGTTGGTAGTCGTTGTTACCCCAACAGTGAATGGAGCCATCCTGCTTTAGACCGATCGCATGACGTCTCCCCGCTGAGACGGCCTGAAAACCGCTGTTCGGAGCAGGTATATCCAGTTGACCATAGTGGTTCCACCCGGTGCCGGATATGGATCCGCTGTCTCGCAGCCCCAGCAGGTAGTTTTCACCCATGCTTACAGCTAGGAAACCTTCATTGGGTTCGGGAATGCCACACTGCATATCGTTATTGTCACCCCAGGCACGCACCGGTTCAGCGCCGCGTGCGCCCGTACAGAATCCCCATCCTGCAGCTACCGAGGTATAACCCGCATTCGGTGACGGAATGTTGCACTGTCCGAAGCCGTTATCGCCCCAGCACACCACGGAGCCGTCCGCTTTTAACCCGATAGAGTGATATCCTTTCGCCGCCATGCTAATAAACTGAGCATTTGGTGCGGGTACGCGGCACTGGTGCCAGTCATCGTTGCCCCAGCAGACGATGGAGCCGTCATGCTTGAGGCCAACGGAGTGGTAAAAGCCGCCCGTCACGGCGACAAAACCGCTGTTTGGAGTGGGTGGATTGCACTGTCCCCGCGAGTTCCATCCCCAGCAAACCACCGAGCCGTTTTGACGCACCGCAACGGCATGCGCGTTACCGCATCCAATGGCGCGGAAACCGCTGTTCGGCGCTGGAACATCACACTGGCCTTCGTAGTTGCGTCCAAAACAGGCGATGGAACCGTCCTTACGCAACCCCACAGTAAACCAGTCGCCCGCGGCTACTGCCTGCCATCCGTTGTTGGGTTCGGGGACATCGCATTGACCTTCCGAGTTGTCTCCCCAGCATACCATGCTGCCGTCATTTCTGATGGCGGCGATGTGATGTCCTCCCGCGGCAACAGCCCGGTAGCCCGCATTAGGTTCAGGGGGAATAGATAGGTTGTTTCGGATGGCTCCCCAGACGACTATTGAGCCATCGGCACGCAATCCTGTGGTAAAATCGAGTCCCGCACTGACTTGGGTGACTCCGCGTGTCGCGTCAGGTGAGAGCACGACGCGGGCTCCCCAAGCTTCGATGGGGCCTGCTGAGACTTGAGGACTGCCGGCGATCAGCGCTCCCAGCGCAACCAACATAGCCACAACGACATCACGTAATGGATGACTCATGAGTGTTCCTCTGTTTCCAGACAGGCCGGCGGTCAGAATAACCTGCCACCCCGCCTATATGGTGCCAGTATATAGGTAGCCACAGTTGCCAGTCAAATCTATGGGAACGGGAACGCTGGCGCGGGAGCCCCCGTCAGTACGCTCAGTAGGGTCCAGAGGACGGCCATCACGCACTCACCCAGCAACAAACCAATGAAAAAGGGCCGCAGGGTGATGAACAGTCGCATTCCGCCGTAACGGACCACCGCCGATTTGATTAGCCAGGCCAGCAGACAGGGGAACCACAACACCACCATACTCCAAGATCCGCTTAACGCGTATCCCAGCGGATGCAGCGGCCACCAGTAGAACGCAGCATTGAGACGCAGCAGCGCCACTGTGGAGACCACTCCCACCCCAAAAAAAGTTGGAAGCTGCCAGTCGCGCGGCATCGGATCGTTGCCCTGCATGAAGCTCTGATAGTTGGTTAACGCCCATAAGTTGTTCCCGTTGAACGGATACCAGTACAGACTATGAGCGCCTGTGGTGTAGGGTATCCATACCTGCAGCGCCATCGCAACCACGAGCGCCAGCAGAGTGGCTATCCCCAACGCTTTCCATAAGTGCCTGCGCGCAGGGCCTAACCCTTCTCCCAGTTTCATCGCGTCCAGCATGCCGGTCAGTACCAACCCACGCTGGTCGCGCAGGAACGCCCCATCCAACATGGCCATCACGGAGAGATTGGCTGGACCCAAGGACTGCACAGGAGCGAACAAGCGGTAAATATCGATTGGTTTGAACGATGTTTCTGTCATGAACAAGCCGGCTTCTGCTGTGGCGCGGGACATAACAAGAGCCACGACAAAGAGAAATACTCCCATCTGAAGGATGGCGACCCACCACGTCATCCCTGCCAGGCAACACCAGGTCAGAATGCCCACAAACGAGAGCGCCACCCCCCACATGGCTTTGCGTAGCGGCAGCACCTCATCCAGATCCTGCCCGTCCTCAGGTCGCCAAGCACGGCGGATCACGGCGCCCAAGTGTCCGCGCGCGGCATACAGCATCGCTGCGGCCAGCACCATGTAGGCGCCCATCGTCTGGTATCCCACCAGGGTGGTGCAGGGATATCCTGTAGGCATCCCATACGGCTGTAAACCGGCCCAGACCGCGGCAACCTCCTGCAGATGTACAAACCAGTAGAAGAACCACAAGGACAGCAGGATCTGCGTGGGCAGCAGAAAGGCAAATCCGAGCGCCGCGTAGGAGAAATACGCAGTGATACCATGGAGTGCGGTCCAGGGAGGCGATGTCAGCCACTGGGTGACGGGTTGTTGTACCGGTACCGTCGGTAAGCTGGGAACCATATTATGCAGGCCGTTCAGGGTATAGATCACGCAGGGTATGGCAAATCCGAACCACATGGCCAATTGACGACGGAGCGGCTGATCTCTATTCGTCACCAGCTCGATGACTGGCTGTGCCAATGGGAACGGTAACCGTTCGTTGTGCACCCATTGTCTGCGTAACAATGCGGCGAGACACAGGAATGCAGTGAGGATCAGCAGACAGAGCACGGACCAAGTGATCAGGGGAACGATCCATTGCGCCCATGGCGTAGACTCGCCGGGAGGCAACCCTTCGAAGTAGTGGCGTGTGACCGGCTGCCGGGCCTCCCCCGCCGGGTCAAACACGACCATCCAGTGTTTCAAACTGGGGAAAAAGAGCGACTGCCATCTGTTCGCGTTGTCAGCGAAATAGCCTGCTGACACCAGCATAGGCAGCACGGTCTCCACGATCCCCCGCGACGCGACCAGTGCAGACACGAGCGCCATGCAGTAGATCACCAGCAACTCATGGGGAGATACGCGGGCGCGGAACCGCCCCGCCAGGCGGTACGCCACGATGAGAAGAAAGAAGAACGACAGTGCGGCCGGCGGAATCTGCTGGGAACCGATCAGTACACCGTGCTTTTGTAACAACTCCGCGGCAGACACCGTGGCGGCTATTCCGGCAGACACCAGCGCGCCGCCCGCTAGTATGCGCGCCCGAATGCCGGTCGGTTGTTGATCCGACGGTGCCAGTGTCATGCCAACCCCTTGCTGTGTCTCCCGATCAGGAGAGGGAGTAGATATGCGTACGCCAGTGCCTGTGCACTAAGCGATTCCCAGCCAGAGCGCCACCCAACGCAGAGCCGGCTGGCATGCTGACTGCAGTGCGGTGAACGCACCGGACGGCAGCAACCCCAGCGCCAGCGTGCCCACAGTACAGATGACCAGGACGGCGCCGGCGCCAAAAGACACGGGCGCCAATGGGGCCGGTGCAGGCTCACTGAAGTAGGCGTTGCGCACAACACGCAGATAGTAGAACGCCGCCACCACGCTGTTCAATGCGATGGCGACCGCTAGGACGATGCCGAAAGCGGACGGAACGGCAACCACACTCCAGAGTATCAACAGTTTTCCCATGAACCCGGCGGTACCGGGGATGCCGATCATGGAGAACATGAAAACGGCCAGGGCGAATGCCGTCCACGGTTGGCGCGCCGCGAGTCCGGCGATGCGCTCGACTGTGGGCCGTTCCTCGCCCTTCACGCAGGTGTGTCCGATAACAGTGAAAGCACCAACAGTCATGAAGACATACGCCATGAAGTAGAACACCAGCGCCAGATTGGCTGTCACAGCGACTGCGGCCATCAAGTATCCCGCGTGAGATATGGATGAATAACCCAACAAGCGCTTGATGTCACGCTGAGCCAAAGCCGCCAAGTTCCCCCATGTCATGGTGATGAGTGCGAGCACCACGGCGACCGTCTGAAACAGGGGCCCCACCGGGCTTTCAAGCAACTGCATCGCCAAGCGCATGAGGACCGTAAACGCGGCGACCTTAGCCGTACAGGCCATGAACAGGGCGCTGGAGACCGGTGCGCCCGTATACACGTCGGGCGCCCACATGTGGAACGGCGCTAGAGCGGCCTTAAAGCCGAATCCTACCAGCAGCAGGGCGATCGAGCCATACAGCATGAGTTGACGTTGAGGCTCAGGTGTCGCCAATTGATGGACACCTGTCAGGTTGAGGCCGCCTGTAGCGCCAAACCACAGACTCATCCCATACACCAGGAAGCCTGATCCAAACGCTCCCAGCAGCAGATACTTCAGGGCTGCTTCTTCCGAACGTCGATCCTGCCGGTCCAGGCCCGCCAGCACGTACATGCTCAGCGACATGATCTCCATACCGATAAACATCACAATGAGATTCGCAGTCGCGGCCATCACCATGGCGCCGCAGACAGCAAATAGCACCAACGCATAATACTCGGGTGTCTGGATGCCGCGACGCTGCAGGTAGTCACCCGCCATGCCGATCGCCAGTGCCGCTGTCGCCACCAGCACCAGTTGCACGGCCACGGTGATCGAGTCCACGACATACAGCTTGTTCAGGCTGGAGCCGGGAGTGCCGGCCTGTGTGAGGATGAAACCTGCGGTAACAGCCAATCCGGCCAGGGATAGCCCCACGACGGCACGCTGGCTGCGCAAGCCCACCAGTAATACCAAGATGGCTGTCAGTGTGATCGCAAGTTCCGGCGCAATCACCTGCAACGATATATCAACCGATGGGAATCGGATATCCACCCTACCCCCTCCCTTCGGTCACGGCCTTGGCAATGGCATGCAGCAATGCAGGATCTGCCTCTGTGGGCACGGAGCAACCTGGAGCGATCACCAGATGGCGCCCATTGGTCCACACCAGCATCTCATCGACTTCGGACCGGATCTCCTGAGGAGACATGGATGTGAATGCCGCTTCATTGATTCCTGTCATGACGCAACGCGCGCCGGCGGCCTTAACCTCTTGAACTGTCGGATTGGGGAGTCGAACCGACCAGGAGACGATGTCAGCAAGCTCACACAGCGGCGACAGCAGGTCCAGGTAGATGCGCTCTCCGTGCAGGTGTACAATGCGATGCCCGGAAGCCGCGCCGCAAAGGATCTGCACATCCACCTCTGCGAGATAACTCTGATAGATCTCGCGGCTGAAGAACGCCGGTTCGGCTCCTGACACAGCCAGATAGGTGTAAACGCCTTCACGGGACAGGATGGCGGCATACCGCTGCAGTGTCTGGCCAATCACCCTCATCCCGGCCGCCACGGCGTCGGGATGGGTCCGCATCTGTTCGGTTAATGTGTCTCCGCTCAGTTCACGGGCGTAATAGGCCGGGTTGAACACGGTATCTGCAATGGGTACATCCGGACCCACATGTGTACGGATGGAGCGCAACGCGTCTAGCTGGCAGCCGAAGTTGCCTGTTTCCGGATCCAGTGGCACAAGACGTCCCCAGTCTTCCGCACTGCGTAAACTGCCCATGCCGTCCGGCAATGGGTATGGGATGTCATGCATCACTTTGAGCAGGTCCGGGCGATAGGTGTCGTAAAATGCGCACACTGCCTGCACAAGCGGCTCCCCGGCGGCATGCTCCGGCGGAAAGTGGTACCAGAAGGTAAACGGGACACGATCCACATCCTCATCGTGGATGGCCGCCTCTATACGCTCACGGGATGTCATTCATTCACCTCCTGCGGAGTTCGATTGCTGCAACAGGTCTGCCTGGTTGGCCCAAGACGCATCGGTAATATGGCGCGCCTGTTTTACCAGGTTGTCAATGGATGCTTTCGATTTGTCTGTCAGCGAAGTTGGGGCGAGTCCGATCCAGAATACCAGCGCCACCAGCGGTACAACGGTCAGCAGCTCCCAGCGGCTTAGATCCTTGAGCTTGATGTTGCGTTCGTCGGCAGTTCCCAGAAACACGCGCTGAAACAGCCACAACATATACACAGCGCTGAGAATCACGCCTGCCGTCGCCACGATCGCCAGTTTCGTTTGCATGTATGCGCCCACCAGGCACAATAATTCACCCACGAACCCGTTGGTTGCGGGTAAACCCACCGATGACAACATGATGACCAGGAAGACAGCAGAGTAGACAGGCATGACTGTTTTGATCCCGCCGTATGCGGATATCTCACGTGTGTGTCGCCGATCATACAGAAAGCCGACCAGCAGGAACAACGCGCCTGTGCTGATCCCATGGTTGATCTGTTGCAGCAGGCTCCCGGTGAGCCCTTCGACGTTCAACGCGAACAACCCCAGCATTACAAAGCCCAAGTGGCTCACACTGGAGTAGGCAACCAGCTTCTTCATGTCAGGTTGTACAGCGGCAACAACCGCGCCGTAGATGATCCCAATCACGGCCAGCCACCAAAGCAGTGGCGCCGCCAGTTGACTGGCTTCCGGGAACAACGGAAGGCAGATGCGCATGAACCCATACGTTCCCATTTTCAACAGGATGCCCGCAAGGATGACCGACCCTGCGGTGGGTGCTTCCACGTGGGCGTCTGGCAGCCATGTGTGAAACGGGAACATGGGTACTTTGATGGCGAATGCCAGGCCGAACGCGGCAAACAGCCACAGATGCGCCGACAAGAACCCCTGCCTAGCCAGGAAGTCTTGAATCAGCACCAAATCAAATGTATGCACCCCTGTGTGTTGGAGCACCCAGAGATGCAGCCAGATGATCGCCACCAGCATTAACGCGCTGCCCAGGAAGGTATACAGGAAGAACTTGATTGCGGCGTATATCCGGCGTTCTCCTCCCCAGATCCCGATCAGCAGATACATGGGGATCAGCATGAGTTCCCAGAACAGGTAGAACAGCACCAGATCCAACGCACAGAACACGCCCAGCATGCCGGTTTCCAGAATGAGCAGGCTGACCATGTATTCCTTTACGCGTCGCGTGACCGTGAACGAGAACATCACCGAAAGAACCGTCAGCAACGCGGTAAGCACCAACAGCCACAGGCTGATCCCGTCAACACCCAGGTGATAACGGATACCCAGCTGCTGGATCCATGGCAGGTTCACCTGCATCTGAAATGCGGCCGTGTCATCCCGAAAGCCGGTGGTCATCCAGATTGCCACACCCAGCGTCAACAGCGTACCGGCCAGGGCCGCATATCTCAGTGGCTGGAGAGCGCGGCTTGGGATCGCCAGCAGGACCAGTGCGGCCACGGCAGGTGTGAACACCAGATAGGTCAATATGTGCTCAGTCATGCTCACTCCTTCACCGCAGCAGCCGTGACCCGGCCACCAGCAGCCATCCCAGCAGGATCACCGCTCCGGCCAATGTCGCCAGTGCGTACCCATGGGTCAAACCGCTGTGCAACGAACGTAGTCTGTCACCGCACCATCCGGTGATACGGGCCGTTCCGTTAACCAAGCCGTCAATCAGCCAGATATCAGCGATCTTCCACGTGAAGACCGCTATCGCATTCCCCACTCGAAGGGCCAATACGCGGCTCAGCAGCGCGTCATATCCGTATTGCGCCTGCATCGCGCGCAGTAGCCAACCGGGACGTGTTTCGCGTTCCGGCATCTCCTTGAAGTACAACGTCGCACCTGCCGCAATACCCAGCGCAGCGGCCGCAACGGACAACGACACCAGCGTCCACTCGAGACTGAGCGGCAGATGATGGGTCACAATCGGAAAGGCCTGGTTGTGTGGTTCGCCCAGACTCGGTCCGAGAAATGCGGCGAACCGGTCGGGCCAGTGCAGCGCAGGAAATCCGCCCAAAGCGCCGGCGCCAATGCTTAGTACGGCCAAGATGATTAACGGGACTGTCATGGTCCGGGGGCTTTCGACCGGCGCATGACCATGGCCGTGTGCGTCATGAGCAGGCTGTTCCCACCGGGGTGCGCTGAAGAACGTAAGCCCCACCAGCCGGGTCATGTAGAACGCGGTAAGTAATGCGGTAAACAGACCGATGGCCCACAAGACCTGGCCGTACGGCGACACGCCGTATGCCGAGGCCAGAATGGCGTCTTTGGAGATAAAGCCCGAGAGCGGCGGTATGCCGCTGATGGCAAGCCAGCCGATGATCATGGTAATCCCGGTGATCTTCAGATGCCGGTAAAGCCCTCCCATCCGACGCATGTCCTGCTCATGATGCATCGCCATGATGACCGATCCGGCACCCAGAAACAGCAGCGCTTTGAAGAACGCATGTGTTGTCACATGGAACATGCCTGCACTGTATGCGCCGACGCCGCAGGCAAGAAACATGTAACCAAGCTGACTGACTGTTGAGTAGGCCAGCACTTTCTTGATATCTGTCTGTGCGATGGCGATGGTTGCCGCGAAGACCGCAGTAAACACCCCCATGCAAGCCATTACTAGCTGAGCGGTTGGCGACGCCAGGAACAATGGACTCAGCCGCGTGACCATCACCACACCGGCGGTTACCATGGTGGCGGCATGGATAAGCGCCGATACCGGTGTAGGGCCGGCCATCGCGTCCGGAAGCCACAAGTAGAGCGGAAACTGAGCGGACTTGCCGGCGGCCGCCAGCAGCAGCATGAGTGCAATAAAGGTAATACCGGCAGAGCGCACGGTGATCCCTTCGACGATGTCGGTCTCGGAAAGCAGGGACAGCAGTCCCCCATCACCGGCAAACGTGACCGTGCTGAACAGCAGCAGAGTCGCGAATACAGCGATCAGAAATCCGAAGTCACCGATCCGGTTGACGATAAACGCCTTGTTTCCGGCCAGGCAGTTCTCCTTCTCCCGGTACCAGAAGCCAATGAGCAGGTAGGAACACAGCCCCACGCCTTCCCATCCGACAAACATGACCAGCATGTTATTGGCAGTCACCAACGTCACCATCATGGTGATAAAGAGGTTGAGGTAGGTAAAGAAACGCGCTGGTTCGGGATCATCGCGCATGTAACCGATGGAGTACAAGTGGATCAGTCCGCCGACACCCGTGACGATCAACACCATCAGGATCGACAGCGGGTCGATCAGCATCTCAAAACCGGCGGATACGCGTCCGGTGTCGATCCATCGGGCGATGGGCACAATGATCTGCCGGTCTGCATCCGACCGCTGCATCAAAGCGCTAAACAGTGTGCATCCCACACCGAACGCGGCGAAAACCACTCCGGTGCCGATATACCCGACAAGTCGGCGTCCCAGACGCTGACCGAAAAAGGCGTTGATCAGAAAGCCCAGGGCCGGCAACGCCACCAGCAGCCAGGCGAGATCAAACGGCTGTTGCATACGGCCTTACCCTACCCCCTGAGAAGACTGAGGTCGTCGATGTCGATGGTGTGACGCAATCGGTAGAAGGACACGATGATACCCAGTCCCACTGCGACTTCCGCGGCGGCCACAGCCATGATGAACACCACCAGTACCTGACCGTTAACCCGGTCAGCCATGTTGGGCAATGTGCGCGCCAATGCCAGAAACGACAAGTTTGCAGCATTCAGCATCAACTCAACGCACATGAAGATCACGATGGGGTTGCGTTTCACCACGACCCCGATCGCCCCCATGGAGAACATGAAGGCGCTGAGAGCCATGAACGCCCAGATCGGCGGTTGATCCATTGCGACTATTGCCTCCTCTTCGCCATCACGATGGCGCCGACCATTGCCACCAGAAGCAGAATGCTGGTCAACTCAAACGGGTAGACCCATTGTCCGTACAAGTACTTTCCCAGTGTTTCCACCGTCCCTACGATCCTGTCATCACCGCTCGGATTGGGAATGTTCATAAAGAAACGGTATAGACCGCCAACCAGCAGCACCAGCATCGCCATGGAGAGACCGATGGCGAACGGTGCGCGCAACGAGTCCACGCGGAGCGCCTGATCACCAGACGTGATGTTCAACAGCATAATGGTGAACAGGAACAACACCATGATGGCGCCTGCGTAGACAATTACCTGTACGGCGGCGACGAACTGCGCAAACAGCATGACATACAGCACCGCGAGCGCCAAAAAGTCGACCACCAGCAGCAGGGCGGCCCGCACTGGATTCCGAGTCACGATCACGCCCACAGTGGCCGTCGCGATGACGGCTGCGATACACCAGAACAGAATACCCGCCATCGTCAGATACCTCGCTTGCTCCACCACATGACTGTGGCGATCAGGAACAGGTTGATCAGCGCGACCGGCAGCAGGCGCAGCCAACCAAAGCGCATCAGCATGTCAAACCGTAGACGCGGCAGTGTGGCTCGAACCCAGATAAACGCGTAGATGAACACGAACAGCTTGCCGACGAACCAGACAGGACCGGGGATCCAGGTAAACGGGGCGACGGCTACCGGGGGCAACCATCCTCCCAGGAACAGTGTCACCATTACTGCCGATACTGTCACCATGTTGGCGTATTCGCCCAGGAAAAACATGGCGAACTTCATGCTGCTGTACTCGGTATGGAAACCGCCCGTCAACTCCGTTTCGGCCTCTGGAAGATCGAACGGAGCGCGGTTTGTTTCGGCCATCATCGCGATCATGAAGGTGGCCATCGCGATGGCTCCCAGCGGAAAGAACCGGAAGGCGTTCCATTGCAGCATGCCCAGCGATCCCTGTTGCGCCAGTACGATCTCGCGCATGGACAGCGAGCCGGAAAGCAGCACCACGGTGATGACAGCCAGCCCCATGGCCAGTTCATAACTGATTGTCTGTGCGGACCCGCGCACGCCGCCCAATAATGAATATTTGTTGTTTGACGACCAACCCGCCAGCACGACGCCATATACCGTAAGCGACGCCATGGCCAACAGGAACAGAATGCCCATATTCACATCAGCCACAGGCGTGAAGTACTGGTTTTCACCCCATGGGATTACCGCCACAGCGGCCAGCGATGTGGTGAGGAACAGGACAGGCGCCAGGTAGTAGATCAGTCGGTCGCACTGCGCCGGGGTAATATCTTCCTTGAAGAACAGCTTGATCCCATCGGCGATGGTCTGCAGAAGGCCGGCAGGGCCCACGCGGTTGGGTCCCTTACGTATCTGCATCCAGGCGAGAAGCCGGCGCTCAAGCCATACGAGAAACGGGACCAGCAGCAAGACAAAGCCCAGGATGATCAGGATGCGAACCGGGATATACACCCACGGGCTGTTTACTATCGTGAGCCAGAAATTCTGGTCCATCAGCGGGTCCTCCCCTGTTCAGGCAATACGCCCTCACGGGGCGCATCCGGATCATAGACACTGGCGTAACCGGGATTTAACACACTGGCTTCGGCCAGGATGTCTGCCTCATCGAATAGCGGCGCCGGCACGCCTAGCCAACTGGAGAGTTCGATCAATATCTGGGTGTCGGCCTTGCCGGCCGGGCTGAGCGGAGAACGGCATCGCCAAAACCGCTGGATGCGCCCCTCGCAGTTGGTGAAGCTGCCTGACTTCTCCATGACCGTCGATCCGGGCAATACCACATCGGCATACCGCGCGGACTCTGTCAGGCGGCAGTCCTGAACAATCACCAGGTCGCAGTGCTCAAGGGCTCGGCGAGCCCGCTCTTTGAACCGGCCGGATCCTGCCAGATCGGCTCCCAACAGGTACAGTGCCGTCAGTTCACCCCGACCTGCGAACTCCAACATGCGGTCGAGGCCGAGCCCGGAGTTCTCAGGTAACGAGTCAACCTTCCAAAGCTTGGCTGCCTCGGCCCGGGCTGCGCGATCCCGCACCGGACGGAAGCCAGGAAGCCACTCCGGCGTGACGCCCAAGTCATACGCGCCATGCGATGACGCACAGGAGAGCATCAGGTTGATATCCGCAGGATGGGGACAGTGCGCGATCTCATGGCGAAGGTCCAGCAAAGGATCGATACAATCCGCCGCGCCCACCAGTTCCTGCCCGGCAAGCATGACCACGCGTTGGCGGGATCGCAACAAATCACCGATCTCATGGTTGTTTCCGCTTCGCAGGGCGTCCACGAGATTGCGTATCCACAAGGCTAACCCGCCTGGATCCATACCGATCCGTTGGGCGCCCGGGATATACGACGCGGTCGTGTCGCCGCTGCTGCCGACCACGAACACCGGTACACCGCGCCGGAGCGCAGCCTTGCGCACACGTAGAAATACAATAGACTGCTCATCCAGCAGTTCAGAACCCACGATGACAATCGCTGAGGCGTTTTCAATCTCAGCAATTGGTGTGGGCATCCAGCGTGCTTGGGCGCTCATGATTGATGCCTCATGCGGATTATGCCCCACATGATCGACATTGTTGCTGCGCAGCGCCGTACGGAAGAATCGTTGAAACAGGTACAGCTCTTCATTACTGACGCGCGGGCCGGCGATACCGCCTATGGACGGCGCGAATCGCTTGAGGGAATCGGTCAGGTAGCGATAGGTGTCATCCCAACTGGCTGGTTCCAAACGGTCGCCGCGACGCAACAGCGGAGCCATGAGACGGTCGTCGGAGTCAACATAGGTGTGTCCGAACTTCCCTTTGTCACAGGTCCATTCCTCATTGACCGCCTCATTCTCGCGCCCCAGCACGCGTACCAGTTGCTGGGGGCGGTAGTCCAGCCAGATCGAGCAGCCGTTGCTGCAGTTCGCGCAGATGCTCTTCTGCGACTTCAAATCCCATGGCCGGGCGCCAAACCGCGACTGCCGGTTCGTTAACGCGCCAACCGGACAGAGTTCGATCACATTGCCGGAAAATCGGGAGGTAAACACATCATCGAATGCTGTCGATATGGTGGTGTCGGCGCCACGCTTCAGGAAACCCAACTGTGCATCTCCGCTGATCTCCTGTGAAAAGCGGGTGCAGCGGGCGCAATGGATACAGCGCTCGCGGTCCAATATGACCCAGTCGCTGATGGGAAAGGCCTTCGCGGCATGCCGTTTCTGTTCCACGTACCGGCTCGCGCCGGCTCCGAAGAACAGCGTATTGTTCTGTAACGGGCATTCACCGCCCCGATCGCAAACCGGACAGTCCAACGGATGGTTGATCAACAGAAACTCGACTATTCCTCGTCGAGCTTTGATGACCGCTGGTGTATCGGTGTAAACCACCATACCTTCAGTGGCCGGCAACGTGCAGGATGTCTGTGGCTTTGGCATCATCCGAACGGAGCCATCCGGCTGTACGGAACCGACCTCCACCAGGCACATGCGGCAGTTGGCGGCCATCTCCTTACCCAGACGCTTGTGGTAGCAGAAGTAAGGGATCTCCACTCCGATCCGACGCGCTGACTCTATGATCATTTCGCCTTTCGGCACTGAGACGGTTATTCCGTTGATCTGGATGTTCACCATGGGATCGTTCATCGGATCGCCCCTCCTGACGGTACAGGGCTGACACCGGGGCTGTCCACCACGCACGATCGCCCGTTCGCGATATAGAACTCAAACTCATCACGGAACCGGTTGATGGCTGCGCGGATCGGCCACGCTGCGGCGTCACCCAGTCCACAGTATGATCGGCCATCAATCTGGTCGCATATGTCCAGCAGCAGTTCGAGATCGCCATTCTGCCCGCCGCCTGCCACTATCCGGTCAAGTATCTGAAGCATCCATCGGGTGCCCTCGCGGCATGGTGTGCACTTGCCGCAACTTTCATGGGCGTAGAACGCGGCGGTACGGCGCATCAGTCTGACCATGCACGTTGTGTCGTTCAACACGATCATGCCGCCGGAACCGAGCATGGTGCCTGCAGCTGCCAGCGACTCGTAATCGAGTGCGACATCACACTGGTCGGCGCACAGTACGGGAACCGAAGATCCTCCCGGGATCACCGCCTTCAGGGTTCCGGTCACCCCGCCGGCAAGCTCCAGCAGTTCCCGCATGGATGTCCCCAACTCCACTTCGTAGTTGCCGGGTCTGTTGACATGTCCGGACACAGAGAACACCTTCGTGCCCTTGCTGCGTTCCGTGCCCATGGAGGCATACCAGGCGCCGCCATGCGCCAGAATATGCGGTGCGACGCTGTATGTTTCCACGTTATTGATCACCGTCGGCGCATACCAGACCCCCTCCACCGTGGGCAGCGGTGCATGGGGCGCCTTCAGCCGCGGTTGTCCCCGTTCACCCATCAGGCTGCTCATCATTGCCGATTCCTCACCGCACTCATACGAGCCTGCGCCCATATGGATGTAGAGGTCAAAGGTAACTCCCGAACCTTGAATGTTCTGTCCCAGCAGTCCGGCGTGGTACGCTTCATCGATAGCCTGCCGCAGCGTTGCCGCAGGTTCCACGTACTCGCCGCGTATGTAGACATAACCGGACAGCGAGCGCGTCGCGTATCCGGCGATGATCATCCCTTCAATCAACTGGTGCGGCTTCCGCAGCATCAGTTCGCG
>CAZHSN010000047.1:0-22965 GCA_964535125.1 uncultured bacterium | reverse complement strand
CTTGCGGACCGATGGATCGATTGCCTGCTGTGGTCACAACGGTGTAGGGCAATGTAACATACCCGAGCCGGATGCGAAGTATCTGGCGGTTGGAGCAGGATACGGCCACACGGTTGCGGTGAAAACCGATGGCACGGCAGTGTGCTGGGGCTATGGGTATAACGGTCAGTGCACGGTTCCCGAACCGAATGCAGGGTATGTCAGCATAACCGCCGGCGCCTATCATACGTTGGGCTTGAAGCAGGACGGTTCGTTACAGGCTTGGGGTGACAACACATTCGGCCAGTGTACGCTGCCGACCCCGAACAGCGGCTTCGTTGCTGTTGCCGCCGGGTTGTTCTCCTCTGCTGCGCTCAGGGCGGACGGCAGTGTGGTGGTTCTGGGACGCAACCCGGAGATACCTGTGCCCAATAACGGCTTTACCAAACTTTTCAGCGGGTATGGAGGGCTGTATGCGGCCCGTCAAGCCTACCCGATGCAGGGACGTGCGGAACTGAGCGACATGCTGCATGACGCACGGCCGGGATGGCCCATCCTGCTGGAGTGCACCAGCCCTGGACTTCCGGTGGAACAGCTGGCTACTCCCGCGTTGAACGCGGATGGTGACTGGATGCTGCATGTATACAGCCCGCCGCCGTTTTCGCTCCGCGTGGGATCCCCGCACTTCCTGTGGAACAGACATCCGGCGGTGGAGCCGGCGGTTGGTGCGGTAATCGATGTGCTGGTGAACGGCGATGCCGATGGCGACAATGCCATTACGCTGTTTGACTACCTGGAACTGGATCGGCTGTTTGGCCAGAGTTCACCGATGGCCGATCTGGATAACGACGGAGCGGTGACCCTGTTCGACTATTTGCTGATCGATCGGGCGTTCGGCGCTATCGGAGGGTGACGCGAATGGTCGCAGCCAGCGTGTTGCCGCTGGCTGCGACCGCATCAACCGTTGAACAGCGTATCCCGCGGAAACAACTCCGGGAAGTCATACGGCACGTCGGCGGTGCGCCATCGGCCTACGGAGTCCTGACGGACCGGTATGCGCGCCAGCGGAATCTCCAGGAACGCCTCCAACTGCTGGAGCGTCTGCTCTTGCTGCAGTATGAAATCCTCGAAGCGGACATCGGTTCGATGTGCCGGTGAAGGGGTCGCCTGCATGATCTCATACTGGTAACGCCAGCTGATCGCCCGCATGCGCTGGACATCATCAGTGCGGTCATACGGAATGCCGAATACGCTCAAGTCATCGGTGACATGCGCACCCAAGATGGCATCCCGCGGATCGCGTGACCAGTAGATGTATTTGATCTCGGGAAACAACCGGACGATCCAGGGCAACACCAGAGTGGTCTCCGGGATTTTCCATCCGGTATGCGGGGCGTCGCTGGATGTCACCGACGAGAGGTACGTGTCGATCAGCCGGATGAACGCAGGGTCGATGGGCATCGTATGCAACCGGTCAAAGTCCCACTCCAGTCCTCCTCGGTGTTCAACGTACTTCGCCATCACCCGGCACGCCTCGTACATCGGTTCGGGCGGCAGCAGGTCACCCGAGCCATTCATGGGAGCGCCCATGAACACCCCGCTTTGGCTGAGGGTATGGGACATGGCGCGCGTACCGCCATGCCCGCGTCCGATGATCGTTACCCGCATATATGCCTCCGTTCTAATCCAGTGTTATGTAGCGCTCGGGATGACTCCACGCGCCTCAAGCGCCTGCAGACAGCGTGTGACTGCATCGTCAACCGATGCGTTTACGGTATCCAGCGTGAGGTCGGGTACTTCGGGCCGTTCATACGGTGCATCTATCCCCGTGAAGTCCGTGATCTGCCCGGCGCGCGCCTTTGCATACAGGCCTTTCGGATCGCGTGCTTCACATACGGCCAACGGGGTATCCACCAGCGTTTCGATGAACCGGTCCGGACCGATGATCTCTCGGGCTGCGGCTCTGTCCGTTCGGTAGGGTGAGATAAACGACACGATGACGATCAACCCGGCCTCGTTCATCAACTGCGCGACATGGGCCACGCGCCGAATGTTTTCGGTGCGATCGTCGGGTGAAAAACCAAGGTCGCGGTTCAGACCATGGCGGATGTTGTCTCCATCCAGCACCATAGTCGGGTGCCCCATATGCACCAGCCGCTCTTCCAGCGCGCAGGCGATAGTGGACTTGCCGCTGCCGCTGTAACCGGTCAGCCAGACCGTGGCCGGTTGCTGGTGCATCAGCGCCGTGCGCTGCGAGAGGGTGATGCGTCCTGTGTGCCGCGTCAGATTGGGGGATCCCGGAGCAATGTATTGACTCGCATGCGCTTCCGTAATCATCCCGGCAGCCACGGTTGCGTGTGTGACCGGGTCTATGAGGATAAAGGCGCCGGTGGTGCGGTTCTCCCGATAGGTGTCGCACAGCAGCGGTCGAAACAGCCGGATGCTTACCTGACCGATGGCGTTCAACTCAAGCGAGTCGGCCGACTGGTGTTCCAGTGTGTTGGGGTCAATCCGGTGATGCAGTGCGAGCACCTGAGCGCGCACAGCACGCGTGGTGTGCTTGATGAGCAACGGACGCTGCAGATGCAAAGGCTCCGTGTGCATCCAGACAACGGTCGCCTCTATTTGTGACGCCGCGACAGGGGGAGCGTCCGGAGCGCACAACAGGTCGCCGCGGCTGACATCCAGTTCCCTGTCCAGACACAGCGTTGCCGCCTGACCAGCAGATGCCTGAGGCGCCGTGCCGGAAGGGAGGCGCACTTCGGAGATGCGCGCCGTCAACCCGGAAGGCAGGAGTTTGACCGCGTCACCCTGCCGAACCGTCCCGGATGCGATCAGTCCGGAGTATCCCCTGTAGTCAGGTGTCGGCCGCAGGACATACTGAACGGCCATACGGAACGGGTGCGGCGACGCATCATGCACATTCACGGTCTCCAGATAATGCAGCAAGGTGGGGCCGGTGTACCACGGCATGTGTTCGCTGGTGGTGACCACGTTATCGCCCTTCAACGCACTCACGGGAATGCACGTGATCTGCACATCACCGACCCGTTGGATGTACGTGACGAACTCGTCGCGTATGCGTTCAAAGACACGGCGATCGTACTCCACCTTGTCCATCTTGTTCACCGCCAGCACGATATAGCGGATGCCCAGCAGTACAGCGATATAACCGTGTCGCCGCGATTGGGTCAACACGCCTTGAGAGGCATCGACCAGCACGACGGCCAGGTCGGCCGTAGACGCGCCGGTGGCCATATTCCGGGTGTACTGCTCGTGTCCCGGCGTGTCGGCGATGATGAACCGCCGCTTCGGCGTGGAAAAGTGCCGGTACGCCACGTCGATGGTTATCCGTTGTTCTCTTTCCGCCCGCAGGCCATCGGTCACCAACGCCAGATCGACCGTATCCTGGCCGCTCTTGGTCGATGCCGCCTCGACGGCCGTCAGCTGATCATCGTAGATGGACCGTGAGTCATACAGCAGTCGGCCGATCAGTGTCGACTTTCCGTCGTCCACGCTGCCCGCGGTGGAGAAGCGGAGCAGGTCCGCTTGCATGACCCGGTCGATGAGAGGTTGCAAGCTCATCAGAAGTACCCGTCCCGCTTTTTTTGTTCCATAGAGCTGTCCTGGTCGTGGTCAATCAGCCGCGTGATGCGCTCTGACTGGCGGGTGGTCATCATCTCGGCTATGATAGCCTCCACCGAGTCGGCGGCGGAGGGAACCGCTGCGGTGCATGGATAGCAGCCCAGCGTCCGGTACCGGCACATCACCCGTTCAATGCGGTCATCTGGACGCAGATGGGCATGAGTGCGTTCATATACCGGTATCAACTGTCCGTTCCGGCGTATGACCTCGCGTTCGGCGGCGAAGTAGAGCGGCACTACCGGGATCTGTTCGCGGTAGATGTACAGCCAGATATCCAGTTCCGTCCAGTTACTTAAGGGGAACACACGGATGTGTTCGTCAGGGCCGATCCGGCCGTTGTACAGGTTCCACAGTTCCGGCCGTTGGTTCTTGGGATCCCATTGTCCCATGGTGTCCCGGAACGAATACACGCGCTCTTTGGCGCGTGATCGCTCCTCCTCACGTCGCGCGCCGCCCAATGCGGCATCATATGCGCCGGCCTTCAAAGCGTTCAGCAGCGCCTCGGTCTTTAAGTAGGCGCAACAAGCCACCGTACCCATCTGCCAGGGATTCACCGTGCGGTCGATAGTCCGCGGGTGCTGGTACACCACCAGATCGACCTGGGCGGCACGGCACGTCGCGTCTCTGAAGGTGATCATTTCGGGAAATTTGAGGCCGGTATCGACATGCAGCAGCGGAAAGGGGATGCGCCCCGGACTAAAGGCCTTTTGCGCCAGCCGCAGCATGACCGAGGAGTCTTTACCGATGGAATATAGCATCACAGGGCGCTCGAACTCGGCTGCGACTTCACGCATAATGAAGATGCTCTCTGCCTCCAGCATGTCCAGCGTTGACAGGCGCTGCTGGATGGTTATCGCATCGGCTGTGCAGATATCACGATGATCCATACCGAAGTCCTGATACCCGGCCCTGCGGGCGCGGTTGATTACCATACGGCATTGTCATTCAGCCCAAAGAGCGATACCATTAGTTTCAGGCCACGTATAGCAGATTCCGGCCAACTGCGCAACCAGGGTGCGCCCCTGGGCAAGGAGACAGCCCATGCCAACCGGCGCGCTTGCTTATGAGCGTATCAACCGTGTGTTCCCTTCGGGATTACCGATTGATGTGATGCAGGTACAGCAACAGGACCTGAGCCTGCACACGCACAGTTTCAGTGAATTGGTGATAGTGCTGGGCGGATCAGGCGCGCACGTCACCGCCGAGCATGAATACCCGATTGCGGCTGGCGATGTGTTTGTCCTGCATGGTGACCAAGCGCATGGATATAAGGACTCGAAGGGCTTGGAGATCGTCAATATCCTGTTCCGCATGGAACAATTGGGAATTCCTCTGTTCGATGCGACCTCGATGGCCGGATACCACGCATTGTTCCAACTGGAACCGCTGTACCGGCAGCGCCATGGCTTTGAAAGCCGGCTGCAACTGTCCGAAAAGGGGTTGGAGCGCATCCGGGTGCTGGTGAACCGGCTGCAGCAGGAGGTACATACCAGTGCGCCCGGGCACATCGCCGGCGCCATTGCCGCGTTTATGCTGATACTGGTCGACTTGTGCCGCTCGTATGGACGCTCCAGCAACGTGAACGTGCAGCCTTTGCTGCGACTCGGGCGGGTCATCGGACACATGCAGCACTATTATGCGGACAGCATGAGTTTAAACGACCTGGCGGAGATCGGAAGTATGTCCCGCCGATCGCTGACCCGTGAGTTTCGGAGTGCAACCGGGCAGTCACCTATTGAGTATCTGAACAGTCTGCGTATTGCACGGGCGACAGAGTTGCTGCTGACCACGCGGGATACGGTCACGTCCATCGCGTTTGCGGTGGGGTTCAAAGACAGTAACTACTTTGCGCGCGCGTTTCGGCGCGCACAGGGGTGCAGCCCCAGGGAGTTCCGGTCCCGGCGTTCCGGTGCATCATAAAAAACGGGATGGCCGGATCGGCCATCCCGTGGGCGCGCTATCAGGCAGAGCCTGATTACATGTCGTAGTCGCCTCCGCCCGGAGCGGCGGGGGCAGCCGCTTTCTTTTCGGGCTTCTCCACAACCATGGCTTCGGTGGTCAATACCATCGCAGCGATGGAAGCGGCGTTCTGCAGCGCAGAGCGGTTCACTTTCACCGGGTCGACGATACCGGCCTTAACCATGTCGACATACTCGCCGGTGCGGGCGTTGAGGCCAACACCCTTCTCGAGCGTCTTGACCTTCTCCACCACGACCGAACCTTCCATACCGGCGTTGGCCGCGATCTGACGCAGCGGCTCTTCGAGCGCGCGCCGTACGATCGAGACACCGAACTGTTCGTCCGCGGTGCCCTCGATGGCGTCCAGCTGGGGCAGGATGTTCAGGTAGGTCACGCCGCCGCCGGGTACGATGCCTTCCTCAACCGCCGCACGCGTGGCGGACAGGGCATCCTCAAAGCGGTGCTTCTTCTCTTTGAGTTCGGTCTCAGTAGCCGCACCGACTTTGATCACTGCGACACCGCCGACCAACTTGGCCAGCCGCTCCTGCAGCTTCTCGCGATCGTAGTTGCTGTCTGTGTCTTCGATCTGGCGCTTGATCTGAGTTATCCGGCCCTGAACGGCCTCCTGAGAACCGGCGCCTTCAACGATGGTGGTGTTCTCTTTGGTGATGATCACCTTCTTGGCGCGGCCCAGCATGCCCATGTCAATGGACTCGAGCTTCACGCCCAGATCGTCGCTGATGAACTTGCCGCCTGTCAGTACGGCGATGTCTTCCAGCATGGCCTTGCGGCGGTCGCCAAAACCAGGCGCCTTCACCGCGGCGATGTTGAGAATGCCGCGCAGCTTGTTCACGACCAGTGTCGCCAGCGCATCGCCTTCCAGGTCCTCAGCGATGATTACGAGCGGACGCCGTGTGTTGGCGATCTTCTCAAGCAGCGGGATCAAGTCCTGTGCACTGCTGATCTTCTTTTCGTAGATCAACAGGAATGGATCTTCGATCACGGCTTCCATGCGCTCGGGATCGGTCACGAAGTAGGGCGAGATATAGCCGCGGTCGAACTGCATGCCTTCCACGACTTCCAGCGTGTCGCTGGTGCCCTTGCTCTCCTCGACGGTGATCACGCCGTCCTTGCCGACCTTCTCCATGGCTTCGGCGATCTTCTGGCCGATTTCCTCGTCATTACCGGCGATGGAGGCGACATGCTCGACTTCATCGCGGCTGGAGATGGAGATGGAGATGCTCTTAATGCCGTTGACTGCGGCTTCGACGGCGGCATCGATACCCTTCTTAACCAGCACGGGATTGCCGCCAGCGGCCACATACTTCAGGCCTTCATTGACGATCGCCTGAGCCAGAACGGTTGCGGTGGTGGTGCCGTCACCGGCCACATCATTGGTCTTGGAGGCGACCTCTTTGACCAACTGGGCGCCCATGTTCTCGAACGGATCTTCCAGTTCGACTTCTTTGGCTACGGTGACACCATCTTTCGTGATGGTGGGCGATCCCCATTTCTTTTCCAGGACGACATTACGGCCTTTCGGGCCCAGGGTCACTTTCACGGCGTCGGCGACGGCGTTCACACCGCGCTCCATTGCACGCCGGCATTCCTCATCGTATCGGATGAGCTTTGCAGCCATGTGGCGCTTCCTCCTCTAATTCGTGTCAGCTCTCGCGAATTGCGTAGATCTGGTCTTCGTCAAGGATGTTGTACTCTTTGCCGTCAACGGTGATCTCGTTACCGCCATACTTGGAGAAGATAACGCGATCTCCCACCTTGACGGACATTTCGGATCGGGCGCCGTTATCGAGCAGCTTACCGGGACCCACCGCGATGACTACGCCTTCCTGCGGCTTCTTCTTGGCGGTATCAGGCAGCAGAATGCCTCCCGATGTCTTCTCTTCGCCCTCGCAAACCTCGACAATCACCTTGTCACCGATTGGCTTCAGCAACTTTGTGACCTCCTTGCTGGGTTTAGCACTCTCGACTGGAGAGTGCCAACATAGTGATACCAGATGCGGTGCGGGGTGTCAAGACTTTCATGAGCGCGCTTAGGGGAATTTAGCGCGGTATTATCAAGTCGTCTGTGCGGCGCGCCTCATCCAGCAGATCCGGCCGCGCATGAGGGGGCTGAGCGGGTCTGGCGAACTCTTCGCGCATCAGGTCCCACCAGTTATACTCATCCAAGTACCAGTTGTCAAACACCATGACGCCCTGCGCGTTGCGCATCGCCATACGCATCGCTTGCCGGCAGCGTGCAGGGTCATTACGGTAGTCCAGCAGATAGATGCCTGCGTAGACCCAGCACGATGACCGCGCCGCACGCACCGACAGCTGCGCGGCCGCTTCTACCGAAGCGCCCGCAGGTTTTCCTGCGGCGCGTGCGTCGGCCATGGTGACCCATGGGTAGTAACAACCGGTCATCAGAAAGTCCAGGTGCCCCGCCAGGCCGTTCAGCCGGTAGTCCGGTGGCGCCCAAGAGTAGGGGGACGGCGTGATGTCCGAGCCCCATTCCACTCCGACGGGGTAATAGTCACCGTACCAGGAGCCCACATAGGCCGACACCCGTGCGGAAGGACGCGACTCCTGCACGATGCGCCGTACATCCTTAAGAAAGTCGCGGATCGTCCGGGCGCGCCAATGCTGCCACATGGGCCCCACAGGACCCAATACCGGGGCCACGTTGGGAGCACGGGGCGTCAGCACATCATGTGGCCAGCGGTCAACGCTTCGGCCTAACCAGTTTTCAAACTGGCGTCGCGCTTCATCGCTGAAGTCGGCCCAGATGGAGGGGTACCGCATACGGTCCATGACCACGCCATCCACCGGGTAGTTTCGCACCACCTCGCGGATCAGCGACAACTGATATTCGCGCACCGCCGGCAACGCAGGGTTTACAAAGATGCCCGCTTCCGGTACATCTACCGCTTCGGCCGGAACGGTCCACATGGTTGCGGCGAGCGAGACCACGGCACCAGTAGGGATCAGTTCGGGCAGCATGGGGCGAACATCGCCGCCGAAGCTGGCGATGAAGCCGCCTTGGGGGACGGCCACTCCAGCTTCTGGCAACTGGTCGCCGTTGACATACCCTTCGCAGACGCCGGCCGCATCGAATACAAACAGGTACCGCCCCGCGGCGTCCTTTGGGGTGACCGCACCGGAAGTGATGATGCGGCCGATGTCATCGGTATTGGTGACTTCGGTGCTCTCGCGCAAAGGAATGGCTGTTCCATCCGGAAGCACAAGCCGCCAGGAGGTGACAGCATAATGCACCTGCCAACCGGTGCGGGAGTATGCGGGACCGCGCCCCAGATGGCGGTGGCCCTCGGTGAACACGTTAAAGCCGGCGTGCAGTTCAATGCCCTGTTTATGCGCCTCATCCAGCGCCACCGCCAGCACGTCCAAGTCAGCCGGCAGACGGGAACCGCGCCATTCCGTCATACGGGGAGCGATGCGGCTGGCGTAGACCACCTCCCCGGAGATGAACTTGACGTCCAACACGATGGCGTTGAAGCCCGCAGAAGCTGCCCGACCCACCAATGCACGGATCGCGGGTTCGCTGTTCAGCGTGCGTTGATTATGGGCGCAATCGACCCACAACACCCGTCCCTGCAGCCCCACACGCGCCGCCAGTTCCTGAGTCATCGGTATCTGGGCCCACGATGCGGTGCAGACGCACAGTATCCAAGCGGCGACGCAAAATGCCGGCAGGGTACGTGTCACGACCGGACAAGCAAGGTCGCCGGGTAGTTGGAGCCTGCAAGCGGCATGGTCTCCACCCGGATGGTGCGGCGTGCGCCGGGCTCCAACCGCAACTGCCACATGTTATGTTCATGCGGCGGTAGCGCGGAAGGCACCGCCCGCAAGTGCCCCGATATGCTGAAGACCGCAGCGGCGATCCCTGCACTGGGTTCGAAAGCCAGTTCGACGTTCACCGGACGCTCCTGTGGGTTCACAATCTCGATATCCAGTGAGTAGATCACCCCATAGTTGCCATCCAAGCGGCGGCCGCTGTCGTCGGTGATCGCTCGTTCGCCGATGCGGATGAACTGCCACGTCTTTCCCACTTCGTAACGCGCATCCAGCCGTTTATCCGCAACCGAGAACCGAACGGCCTGGGCCGGACGCAGCGTGGGCGCGTCGAACAGCGGAACCGGTGCGATCGCCGCCCAAGTGTCCGCGCCACCTTCACAGACGGGCATCTGCAACTGGTCGTCTGTTCGGACCCTCAATGACAACGCTCCCGGCAGGGATGACTGCGGTGTGATCAACACGACGCCACTGGCAGTGAAACCCGCAGGCAGCCGCTGTACCAGCAAGGGTTGCACAGTCCGCCCGTCGACCGTGATCAGTTGGCTTCGGTTATCCGCCCGGCACAGCATGAAACCTCGGCCCGCTTCAAAGCCGGCGCGCACCGGGTCGCGGAATGGACGCGCCGCGTATCCGCTGAGGCGCACCGTGATGGGATGATCGTGAGGATTCATCACCTCGATGATGAAACGACATGCCGAAGGCAGTCCGTTTGCGTGGTGATACAGCATACGTACATCGGCCGAGGTATCCAGGGGGGTCTCCGTGAGTACCTGGTACCGGCTGAACGTCTCCGGGTAGTTGCTCACCGTCAGATGCGTCGGCCGTGCAGGCGCCGCGCCCACATTCCTTACCTGAACCGTCTGCGTCCAAGCGCGCGGCAGCAATCCCGGCCCGGAACTGCGTGCGCGCACAGTCACCGCCGTGCTGGTGGCCAGATCCAGCGGTTTGGAGTTGTCGGCAGGCGCGATCTCCAAGACGGCGCCTGGTTCCAGGCGTGTATGGCGAAGCACCGCCGCGCGGACAGTGCGCCGGATGAAGTCCGCTGAAGCCGGACTGCCTGATACCTCCACCGTGGGAGGAAGGCGCCACTCCCCGGCGTATTTCATGACCCGCACGGTGAAGGGGCGCGACCACTGTTGTACCGTGGCCTGCATCTGGATCACACCGGGAGATACCCCCCGGATGATGATGTTCCGTCCGTCAGTTGTGCAGTCGGCCAGTCCTGCAGGTGAAGAGGCGACGGATACCGGTCCATCCAGCCATCCTCCTATGGGGATGACCCGCTGTTCACCCACGGGCACGATGACAGCGGCCAGGGGAGCCTGAATCGCCTGCGCGGACAAGACCAACCGCAGACGCTGCACCCAGTGCTGACCCAAACGCGCCACCGTCATACCGGCCCTGTGGGCATCGGGGCGCCCTGCGGTAACGCCTTCATTCCCGTCAAACAGGAGCCGGGCCTGCTTGCCGACCATCACCATCGTAACGGTGACTTGCCCGTCCAGGCCGGCTGCGCGCACTCTGTCGGCAGCGATGCGCGCTCGGGTCTCCGGAGGGAGTCCCCCGAGATCCGCTTCGAACGTGAAAGCCCGTTGGCCGTTCACCCAGAGCTGTGCGCCGCGCGACTCGGCCTGCACCGGCGGATTTGCACTCTGCAAGGCTGGCGAATGGACCGCAGGGATCAGACTGAGGAGACAGAAAACGCAACACACGAGGGACTTATACACGATCACCAAATCCTTCCGGGTGGTCCAAACGCCATCGGTACGCCGTGGCCACTATCGTCTCCAGGTCTGCATATTGCGGGGTCCAGTGCAACAGGCGGTGCGCCTGCTGTGAAGACGCCACCAACCGCGCCGGATCTCCCGGGCGTCGCGGCGCATCGACCGCCGGGACAGGCCTGCCAGCGACTGCCGCGACGGTATCGATGACCTGCCGCACCGAGTGTCCCAAACCGTTACCCAGATTGAGGCAGACGCTGGGGCCTCCCTGTTCCAAGTACCGCATCGCCTTGAGGTGTGCATCCGCCAGATCGGTAACGTGTATGTAGTCCCGGATGCAGGTGCCGTCGGGAGTGGGGTAGTCGGTTCCGAATATCTTCACCGGAGGTCTGCGTTCGAGCACGGCATCGATGACAAGCGGAATCAGGTGGGTCTCCGGTGAGTGGTCTTCGCCCAGGCGACCCGCTGGGTCTGCGCCGGCCGCGTTGAAGTACCGCAAGCTGACCGACTGGATTCCGTAGGCCACATCATACCAATGGAGCATCTGCTCAAACGCGCGCTTACTCTCGCCATACGCGTTCGTGGGCGCTTGCGGATGCGACTCGGTAATCGGGGTCTCTATCGGTTCGCCGTACGTGGCGGCCGATGACGAGAAGATCAACCGCCGCACACCATGTCGG
Organism: uncultured bacterium; assembly: GCA_964535125.1. Lineage (GTDB taxonomy): Bacteria > Armatimonadota > HRBIN16 > HRBIN16 > HRBIN16 > CAZHSN01. The sequence continues at coordinate 11,168 of CAZHSN010000047.1, read as the reverse complement.
CGCATGGCTCCGAGCAGTATGTTGCCACCGGTCACATTCCGTTCGTAGTACCGTGCGGGGTTGGTCATTGAGTCCGCCACAGTTGAGTAGGCGGCGAAGTGCAGCACGCAATCTATGGAGTGCGAACCGAACAGCGTATCCAATATCTGCGGGTCGGTAAAATCACCTTCCACCAGCAATCCGTCAGGCACCGCGGTGCGGTGACCCAGTTCCAGATTGTCCAAGACCACCACGTCCAGTTCATGTTGACGCAGCATCTGTACGCAGTGGCTGCCGACGTATCCGGCGCCTCCGATGACGCAGATCATTCCATATTCCCCCTGTAGGTATCACCCATGCACATATATTCTACTGAGGCGTTCAGGTTGGTGGCTGGCAACCCGCAAACCGGTCACGGACTGCGCTGACCAGCAGGTGCAGCAGCACCATATGTACCTGTTCCACATACTGGCTATCACCGGACGGTACCAGGATCGCCTCACGCGCCATTGTAGCCAGGCGTCCGCTGCGCAGACCGCAGAAGGCGACCGTGTACGCTCCCAGATCATTGGCGGCTTCTACCGCTTGCAGCAGGCATGGGTTGGTTTGTGCCGCGCTGGTGATCAGCAGGACATCATCCGGCTGCAGCCAGGCACACACCTGTTCACTGAACGCCCGATGATCGTGTGTGCTGGTCTGCAAGCGCGAAGGGTTGTTGGTGAAGGCGATGCAGCGGAATGTCCGATGGGTGAGACCGGTCAGCAGACGTTGGAAATCCTGCGCCACATGGTCAATGGTGGAATGACTCTCAGGATTACCGATTAACATGAGCGCACCGTCTGCTACATACAGCCGCTCCAGTCGATCCACAAGGTTCTCAATCTGGTACACAGGCAACTGTGTGAGCAGCGCCTGGATGTTTTCCAGGTATTGGCAGACATAGGAGCCCATGCGGTGAGGACACTTTACCTCTCTACATAGCGTGGGCTGCACCCCAGGCCACCACTGGAGTACAGCCCACTTTAGACTGACCACTCAGTCTAAACCTGCGATATGGTCAATGCAGTTCTGTTTGTACTGTTGTTATACCCGATCCATGCCGGCTCAACGCAACAGCTGCGAAGGGATTCTCACGCATACCGGTTGTTTTCGCTGAACAGTTGCAGGGCATACGTGTAGGTGTCCAGGCGGATCCTTGGTGGGATCGAGTGATCGGAGTGGAGTATGTAGGGAACTCGATGGTCGCGCAACCACCGGACCTTGCCGAGTACCTCGTCTTCAACCGCCTGTTTGTCATTGGTTTCCAACTGAACCACATTGATGTTTCCCATGAAACAGATCTGGCCGGCATACTGCTGCGCCATCTGCACCACATCGCAGCCAGCCTTTGCCTCCAGCGGCTGGATACAGTCAAAACCCGCCTCAATGATCAGCGGCACCGCCTGACGCACATCCCCGCATGAATGCAGAATCACAGGGATGCCATGGTCGTGGAAGAAACCCACCAGTTCACGCTCATACGGCATGATGCGGGCAGCCAGTGTGGCAGGCGAGCAGAACAGCCCGTTGGAGTAACCCAGATCCTCATATACGAACATGGCGTCAGGTTTCCCTGCGGTTTGGAACAGGTGTTCGTAATACCGGCGGTACATGTTCAGATAGACGGTGCAGAAATCATCAATCCAATCCGGTTCTTCCAGTAAAGCTGGCAGAAAGTTGACATCGCCCAGTGTGCCGCGCAGCAGTTCAAACACGAACAGGTTGCCATACAGAGCCGCCCGTCCTTCGGCGCGCGTGTTCTCCAACGCGGCCGCGATGCCGGTTAAGTCACCGAGCCGTGCCGGATCGAACGCGAGCAACGGTTCCCGGTATCGCGCCCAGACCTCCGGGCTGTCCACCTCGAAGCCGATGTGCTCAGGTGTGCCGGATTTACCCTTCCAGTATTTCAGCTTGGCTCCGCGTCCGTCACGAACGACTTGCCATTCGTCGGTCTCCTCCACCACCTCTGACTGGCTGGGGAACGGCTGTGATTCGAACCAGCCGCCCACGATGCGCATGTCATAGTTGAAGTGGATGACCGGGTCTGTGCCTGCCGGAAGTCCCTGTGCGGTCCACTCGGTGTTCAATGTCTCCGGCCAGAAGTGCTCAAACAGGCCCATCCGGTCCGGTATTTCGCCAGCCAGCAGCGCCAGCAGGCGCTCACGCGATGTCCAGTCAGACATGATCTGCTCCTTAGGTATAAAAGTCGCTGTCAGGTCGTGCGTGCGGTGGGTGTTTCCGATATGTATCCGTGCTGCGCCATGCTGTAATACCGATTGGCGCCGACTATGATATGGTCCAACAGCGTAATGGACAACATGCGTCCTGCATCGGCCACCAGACGGGTCAACGTGATGTCCTGAGTGCTGGGCGATGGATCTCCGCTGGGATGGTTATGCGCGAGTATGATGGATACCGCCCGGTATTTGATGGCCGGGTAGAACACCTCGCGCATGGATACAGGGCACCGGTCCGGAGCGCCGATGGCGATCGTCTCTTCGTTGATGATCCCGTTCCGAACATCCAGCGCTAACACCTGGATGACTTCCCGGGTTTCATCGCGCAACCGGGGCGCCAGGAATCGATACACACTCTCCGGATCGGACACATTGATCCGTTCCTGTGCGGTGGCGCGTTCAATACGCCGGCCCAATTCGATCGCCGCGGCGATCTGAGCCGCTTTTGCTTCCTTAATCCCATCGATCACGCAGAGATCAACAGGAGACGCGCTGGCCAGCCGTCGCAGATCACACCAATGGTTCAGAATCTGTTGAGCCACCTGGATCGCGGAACGTCCCCGAACGCCTACCCGCAGAAGGATGGCAAGCAGCTCTGCGTTAGACAGTACGGAGGCGCCGTCGCGCATCAGCCGTTCGCGCGGGCGATCATCTGCCGGCATGTCATGAATGGTGTGCGGCACACTCACGAGTTGACCGCCACTTCCTGATGCTGTGCCGCAGAGCGGTACAGAGCGTCCAGCATGCGCATCATCTGGACACCGTCGTCTATCGAGGCATCCGGTACGACACCCTGCTCGATGCATGTCAGAAAGTGACCGATTTCGCCCTCTTTGCCGAAGGATGGCGGGGTAGCCAGTTGCATGGTGGTGGCCACGCCCGCCTCAGCGCCGTACACTGCCGGCGGATGGGTGCTGAGTCCGGCGCGTTCACCATAGAGCCATACTCCCGTCTCGTCCGCGGCGCGATGAGATGCCCATCCTGCCTCCAGCTGCAGCATGGCGCCTGTGTTGAACCGGATGCAGCCCAATGCATGCGTATCCACATCAATACCCGGTGCACCCGCGCACCCGATCTCGGGATAGACCATCGCCGAGGCCGACACAGGCTCAGGCCGTCCCATTAACCACCAGGCGAGATCCAGCACATGAACGCCGATATCCATGATCGCGCCGCCACCGGCGCTCTCCCGTCTGGTGAACCAGCCGCCGGTCCCGGGAATACCGTTTTTCCGGCTGTATACAGCCCGAGCGCCGTAGATGCTTCCCAAATCACCGCGATCGCAGATTCGCTTCAGCGCCTGGCAGTGTGACCAGTAGCGCATGGTCATACCGGCCATCAACACCCTGCCGGATGCGCGTACGGCGTCAGCCAGCGGACCGGCGGCGGCCAGGGTATCCGTCAGCGGCTTTTCGCACAGGACATGACAACCGCTGCGCATCGCTTCAATCGAGACCGGTGCATGCAGGTGATTGGGCAGGCACACACTGACAGCATCCAGTGACTCCGCACGGAGCATCTCACGCCAGTCGGTATAAGTCCGCGCGATGCCGAACTCATCGGCGCGTGCGGCCAGTCTGTTTGTGTCGATGTCACAAATGGCGGCTACATCAGCCTGCGGGTGGGCCCGATAGGCCTTGATATGCGACCATCCCACTCCCAGCCCGATGACTCCCACGCGTACCGTCTTCATGTTCATGTCTGCCTCACAGGTTCAATACGCCACGCGATGTCCGAGTGGATGCGCGGCGCGTCGATGCGCAGGATCCGGTCTGCGCCAACGGTTACTATATCGGAACCGATCCATTCGCCTGAGCGGGGATCAAACCGGCGCACCTGCCATCGGCCGGCGCGCCACCGGATGGTGATCACGCTGGCCGGTTGTTCGGCAACCGGTCGCCGCAGATCGATGACCTGCTGGCGCGTATAGTCTGCGTTGGCAGCCCAGATCCACGCCACATCGGCCGTTTGTTGTCCCAATACCCGCAGGTCAGGAGCAGCCAGACGGATCGCTTCGATCAGATAGTTGACCTGTACCCAGTCCGCGCCGACATTGCGGATGACAATCCGTCTGGTTCCTTCCGGTATCTCAACGGTTACCGGCCCGTTGAAGTCGTGGCGCAGACCCTTTTCATAGGTGGTTCCATCCGCCATGTCGATGTCGATCACTCGGTCACCATCTCGCTCAACCTGCAGGCGCGCGCCGCCGTAACCCGATACGCTGGTGACGTTAATAATCAGTCGGCTGGCGCGGCCGGTCGGCCAGAGCACAGTGAGTGGATTATGAAGCGTTGGATGATTTCGGGTTCCATGCAGCATGCCAGCCACCATACCTGACGTGGTCATGCGCCCGGCGTCGTCTATGCGGAGTTCCGTGGGGCGATTGGCGATATGCGGATCCCAGGTCACCGGGCCGGTGATCATGAGGTCGCGCTGGGGTATCTGGCTGATATCTTCCTTGATGCGGATGTCAACGACGTCCACCGGCCGCACGGGTTTCGTCGCCCCCTGAAGTCCCTGTATAAACCGGTTCAAATGAGCAAAGAGCGGGTAGAGACGATGCGGGTGGATGTGATTGTCCCACCACCAGCTATACCCTGCTCCGGCCATTTGGGACAGTGCGCTGGCCCAGATGCCCATATGCAGGAACTCGCCCTTGGGGTCCACCGAGGCGTCGGCGCCGTCGGCGTCTACACCGAACTCGCCCAGGATGTTCGGCTTGCGATAGGCTGCCTTGTTCTTCTGCTGCTCCAGCACGGTGGCGACGATGTCCGCGGATCCGTACGAGTGTGTCTGCACGATATCCATCTCAGGCAGCGAGTCGATTGGCGGCCATCCATTGGTGTTGGCGAAGCTGGTGCAGATGGGATGCTTCCATGGATCGAGGCTGCGCAACTGCTTACCCATGTCCGCATGCCATCGCAGCGCGGCCTGCCGCACCCGGGGCCAATCGGTGACGCCATCCACTTCGTTCCAGAACTCCCAGCAGTACAGATGCGTCGAATAGCCCCAGCGGGCCACCAGGTAACGCAGTTTGGCGATGTAGGCATCCCGGACGGCGGAGTTGGCCCAGAACTGGGACGGGTGGGTGAGCGGACCCCCATTCGCTTTCCAGTACTGGGTGCGCTCGAACTCGCCGTAAAAGCCGTCACCGATCCATCTGACCTCGTTGAAGCTGCTGATGGCCGGCTGCACGTACAACCCCAGTTGATGGCAGCGCTCCAGCAGATAATCGAATCGCCAGGCGTTGCCCAGGTCTATTCGTCCCATGCCCAACTGTCCATCAGCGGTACGTGGTCGTTCCAGCGCGCAGGTGACCCAGTGCGGAGCCAGCCACAGACGGAAGGCGTTGCATCCCGCCCGGGCATATTCGGGCAGCCAGTCATCATAGTCGTATGTGCCTCGTGACCCGGCCCAGCAGATGTTCGCGCCAACCGGAAGAAACAGAGCGCCTTCATCGAACCGCAGCCGTGTGTGATCGCGACGATCTACCCGAACGTACCCCAAGCTGACAGGAGGCCGACTTGTGAGTGTCTGCGGATGCGCCGGCATGTACACGCCGTCCTCAGCACGTACTCCAAAGCGGAGTGTCCACTTGCCTGCCGCCGGAAGGGCGAAACGCACGCGCCACTCACCGGTGGTGGTCTGCCGAATGTGCTCATGGTCGCCCTCCATCCGGCGCTCACAGTCGGCATACCAGAAGGCGGGAACTGTATACCGGCGGTCTCCGGGACCTTGCAGCAACGCATACGGCGCACAAACCGCCGGATCGAATGGATTCTTCGGTGTTTCCTTCAGAACCAGCCGCCATTCATGCCGTTCATACGCCGGCAACTCCGTGGCGGTCAGCGGCTGAACCGAGGTGACCGGAAATCGTGTGGTGATCGCCATATGGCCGGGGTCTCCTGTGATCGGTGTTGCAGAACGAATTCGGCATGATCCGGCCGGACTCCTGCATCTATCGGCTATCATATAACAGCAAGACAACGCACTTTACCGCAACGAACAGGATGACCCAGATGCCCGAACCGACAGCATTCGACCTCGACCAATGCGCCTCACGGCTGGCCTCACTGCGTGAGAGCCTTCAAGTAGACTCTGTGCGAGCCGAGATTGGACGCTTGGAGGCGGAGTCGATGGAGCCCGGTTTTTGGGATGATTCGCAATCCGCTCAAGCCGTGATGCAGCGGATTTCCTCGCTTCGGCAGAGTATCGCCGGTTGGGAGGAGATGCAGAAACGGGTGGACGATGTACGTGCGCTGGCTGAACTGCTGGCGGAAGAGGAGGACGAGTCGCTGCGCGAGGAGTTCGAGCAAGAGGGCGTTGCCGTGATGAACGGGCTGGATACGCTGGAACTGGAGACGCTGCTTGCTGGTGAACACGACGCGTACAATGCGATACTGGACATCAACGCGGGCGCCGGCGGGACCGAGTCGTGCGACTGGGCATCCATGCTGCTGCGCATGTACCTGCGTTGGGCACAGGACCGGGGATATCGGACGGAAATCCTGGATGAAGTGCCGGGGGACGTCGCCGGGATCAAGAGTGTGACTGTACGTATTGAGGGTCGAAACGCGTATGGTTACCTGCAGTCTGAGTCCGGTGTACATCGTCTGGTACGGATTTCCCCGTTTGACTCCAACGCAAGGCGTCACACATCGTTCACATCGGTTGACGTCGTGCCGGAACTGGAGGAGGTCGGCGATATTACGATCAGTCCCGACGAGATCCGTTTGGAGACGTTCCGGGCGAGCACAGCCGGCGGCCAGCATATGCAGAAAAATGAGACGGCGGTACGGATCATCCACTTACCGACCGGCTTGGTCGTGACCTGCCAGAACGAGCGCAGCCAGGCACAGAACCGTGAATCGGCGATGAAGGTGCTTTTGGCGCGGCTGGCCGAACGGGAACGCCGTGCTGCGGCGGAGCGGCTCTCTGCGCTGCGCGGTGATACCGCACCGATCGAATGGGGGCATCAGATACGGTCCTATGTGTTTCAGCCATACTATATGGTGAAGGATCACCGGACCGACGCGGAGACAGGTAATGTACCCGGGGTGATGGATGGCGATATCGATCTGTTCATACAGGCGTATCTGCGCTGGAAGCATAAGCGCGCTGCTGGTCGTGACTAGCTGGCTGGCGGCTTCCCGGGCTTGCTGCCAGGATACGCCAGCGGCCTCGGTTGCGGCCTCTGCCGGGCGCGATAACCCGTGCCGGGGAGGCGAGTGTGTGATGGGGGCGTTTCTGGCTGATGTGCTGAAACAGGCAGCCAATGCAGATGCCGCGATGGTGCCCGCTGCGATGGTCCCCCAGAGCCAGGATGTACCGTTCAATACCCCCGAAGAGTTAATCAAACAACTGGGCGCATTGCGCAGCGAACAGATATGGGTGATGCCGATCCGTGGAGCGGTGTTGCGGGCCGCGCTGGAGCGCTCACTGATGCTGTACCCGCGCCCGACGAACGGCTTTCTGCATCTGGCCGGGTGTACAGTGACCTTTCGCACAGACGCTCCCCCTGGTACGCGCGTACAGAGCATACAGATCAACGCGGATCCACTTCAACCCAATGCCATGTATCGGATTGCGATGCCAGGTACATTGGCGGGCGGAGCGTTCGGTTATTTCCGCTTCTGGAAACGCGCCGATGTTGAGTCTGGCAGTCCGGAGACAGTGGCGGAGATACTGACGCGGATGAAACCGGTATGGCGCAACCCGGAGATGGGGCGTATATTACCGCTGCCGGTGCAGGCGCCATGAAGCGTTTCGGTCCGCCCCTCGCGCTGTCAGCGTTCCTGCTGACAAGCGGCTGCCGCAAGCCGGCGGTTGTGTTTGATGGAGAACGCGCATTTGCCGATCTGAAACGGCAGGTCGCGTTTGGACCACGCATCCCCGGAACGTCGACCTATTTACGGTGCCGCCAATGGCTGGCTGAACAACTCGCTCAAGCGGGCGGTGAAGTGCACCAGCAGGTGTTTCCGGGATCTGTTGCCGGGCGGAGGGTGGAGATGCGCAATCTGCTCGCCGTCTACCAACCGGGCAAACCGCGTACGGTGATGCTGTGCGCACATTATGATACGCGTCCTTTGGCAGACCAAGCCGAAACCGTAAAGGAGCGCGCCATGCCCGTGCCGGGCGCCAATGATGGAGCGAGCGGCGTCGCGGTATTGCTGGAACTGATCCGGATGATGCAGGCCAGTCCGCTGCCGTTCACCGTAGTGGTGGCTCTGTGGGACGGTGAGGACACCGGTCCTGGCACCGACAACATGTTCCTGGGTTCTCGCTGGTATGCCCGCAAGCCGGTCGGTCCCCGCCCGGATTTCGCCGTGCTGCTCGATATGGTGGGGGACGCGGATCTTGAGATCTACCGCGAGGAGTTCTCCAACGATGCCGCCCGCTGGCTGGTCGACGCGGTATGGCGTTGCGCCCGGCGCGCCGGGCATGAGCGCCACTTCATCGACTCGGTGGGGTATGCGGTAATGGATGACCATGTACCGCTGATCAACGCGGGCATTCCCGCCATCGATGTCATCGACTTTCATTATCCTTGGTGGCATACGCCGTATGACCTGCCGGAACGGTGCAGCGCCGCGTCGCTGAAAGCGGTGGGTGATACCCTCTGGACGTTTCTGACTTCAGAGGCGGCCAGTATCCGCGTACCTTCGCGCCGGTAATCCGGCCGGAACGGTGACGTAGGCTTGCCGGCTTCGGGCGAAGCCGGCAAGCGGATGTGGCTCTACTGTGATGGAATGGGGCCATCGGTTCGGAACGGAGACGCCGGGAGCCCTGCGCCGTTATACAGGTTCACCACCGGATTGTTGGACCAGCCATACCGCACTGCGGTGGGTACGCGGATGTCCGGATGCGACACCACGACCGTATCACCCGAAATACGCGCCTGTGCCCAGACGAACCGCCCATCCGGTCCGGCGATAGCCCAGCCCGTGAGCGGGCCATCCTTGGCCACTAGCCCGCCGTCTGTGTGGGTGAAACGGATGACGATACGGTCGCCCTCTACCCGATAACCGGCATAGATGGGTCCCTGGCAGGGGATGTGATGTCCGTACGTCATGCAGCGCGCCAGCAGCGCCAGCCTCTGTCCGACGGGCTCTTTCCGAGGCGGATGTATATCGTCCGCATCGCCGACATCGGTGATCACCGCCAGTCCAGTACGGGGCGTGGTCATCGCTGTGAGTAACTGAGCTTCGCGCAACTCTGCCCAGGTACTTTCAACCGGTTCTTTATCAGCGGCCGTAAACGGGGCCAGTTGCACCATCAGGAACGGGAAGTCGCCTTGTCCCCAATCAGTTCTCCAGTTGCGAATGAGATCAGGCATGAGCGTGCGGTAGGCGGCGGCCTCGAACGCATTCGACTCTCCCTGGTACCAGATCACACCCCGCATCGCGTAAGGAACCAGGGGTGCGATCATGGCGTTGTAGAGCCGGTTAGCCATATTGGCGTTGACCTGGTCTTCGCCCCATACCGATCCGCGGAACATATCGCGCATCCGTTTGTTATGGCCTGCAGCGCCCGTTACGTACTGAGACGACATCCACGCCTGTATGGTCGTGCCACCGTAAGAGCTGTTGATCAAACCGATGGGTACCTTCAGCGACTGCCGCAGTTCGCGGCCAAAGTAGTATCCCACCGCGGAGAACCACCGGGCGGTGTCGGGCGTTGAAGACGTCCACTGCCCGGATACGGAGGTCTCCGGGCGTAGTGCAGCACGAGGAGGCACGCTGAACATGCGCAGTTGATCATCAGCGGCGTTTGCTGCATGCTCCTTGCCGTTGGCGGCGGCCTCCAGTGGGAACCCCATATTGGATTGCCCACTGCAGAGCCAGACGTCACCGATGAGAATGTTCGTTAACGTAATAGGTTCGCTGTGACCGTCGGATATCACCAATGTGTGGGGCCCGCCCGCCCGCATGGGCGCCAGGCGGACCATCCAATGCCCGGACTGTGCGGTGGTCGAGACATGTTGTCCGTTGATCGATACGGTGATGCGTTTTCCGCTCTCCGCAGAACCCCAGACAGGTATGGGCATGTCGCGCTGAAGTACAGCGCCGTTCGTGAACAGTGATGCGGGTTGGACAGCCGCATGCATAGTCGTGTGGACGACGCAGCATAGCAGCAGCATAGCTCCTAAGAAGCTGAAGCGCATGGTTCCCTCCAAGTGCAAGGGCCGACCTGTAGCCGGTCATACGAAGCTTACACCCGGTATGGTTGCGTGTCAATGGATCGGATAGTTGACGGTTCACGAGCGCCAAAAAACGGGCCGCAGATTAACTAGTCTGCGGCCCGTTTTTTAGGTGGTGACGCGTGCGTCTCAGCGCAGATACCGGCTCAATCGATCGAGCAGCTGTTGTTTCGGTACAAGCCCAACCATCCGGTCAGCTATCTGCCCGTGATCAAACAGAATCAAGGTCGGAATGCCGCTGACATTGTAGGCGTTGGCGAGCACCGGGTTGTCGTCAGTATTCACCTTGACGACCTTGACCTTGCCTGAGGCATGCTGCGCAACGGCTTCCAGAATGGGCGCCAGCATGCGGCACGGACCGCACCACGGAGCCCAGAAGTCCACCAATACGGGTTGCTGGGCGTTCAGCACTTCCTGCTGAAATTCGGCGGCGTTCACATGTCCTACTGTCACTTGAGTGGCCCCTGTTGGTGTGCTGCTGTTCATGATGTCTGTGCTCCTTGTGATTCCGGCATGCCGGAGTGACTGTCGCTAATTAGACGCAGCGTCATCATCAGGGGATTCATGCAAAAACGCCGACGCGTGTGCGCCGGCGTTTTCAGCACGATCTGGCATCAGGCTCAGTTGCCTGTGCGGTTTCCCGCCCTGTTGCCTGCGCGGTTGCCGGCCCGGTTAGCCCGGTTCGCTCCAGCGCCTTGGCCACCGGCCTGACC
>CAZHSN010000046.1:0-23278 GCA_964535125.1 uncultured bacterium | reverse complement strand
GTGAGTCCCGGACCAGTGAGCAATCAAACGGCGGACTTCGGAGGCGGTAATTGCAGCCGTACCCGCCAGCACGGTCTTGGCTGGTCCATACTCGCCCATCTTGGATTCGTCCGATGATGTTTCCTACCGAAACATCACAAATGACTATATCGGCGTATCCATGGGCGCGGCGGGACAGATCGCGGTAGTACTGGACTCCAACGGTAATCCGCTCATGGAGGATGTACCGGGACGGATCTGTTTCGGCACTACCGGAGGCTCGACGCTGGTAGCAAGCGATGACTACCAGATGCTTACCTTCCCATATCCGTACCCGACGGGACCGTATGACGTCGTGACCATTCGGGTAGTTGATGGCACCACGACAACGGACTCCATCTGGGGTGACCAGTCAGATGGTACATGGGTGCAGTCGCCATACACCGATACAACCAACCGCGTATTGACGGGTGTGTGGGAGCATACCGCATCGGGCATTCGGGTGCAGTTACACATTCGCCTGATGGGGCCATTCGCCAAGCTGACCTGGCGTGTCTGGAACATGAGCACGACCAGTAAGCAAGTGGGTATTCGCATGCTCCAGATGCCCCACCTGACCGGAATGGCAAACACATTCGTGTACATGGCCGGGAGTAAACAGGTCATTGCGGACACCACCTATACAGGTACGCGAATCGGTCCGTTTATGTCCGCATTAGAGAATCGTCAGAGCATCTCACCTGACTTCCGGTGGTTCTTCGACACCTCGTTCACCGGCTACAAAAAACCGGATCGAGTGATCTTAGGCCACTATGACCGAGTCGACGATGGACTTTGGATACCTGCAATTGAGCCGGAGAACGCTGATCCCCGCAGGCCCGCCTACATGGTCTGCCCTGTCGTCTTCTGGGATCCCGTGGCGGTAGGTCCCGCGGTCGGAGCGAACCCACCTCCCGGGTTGATTGTGTCTACGGTCGTCGGACTTGGTACCAGCACCCTGACAACCGGTGAGACGTTCGCTGTGGATACCGAGGCGATAGCCTCCCTGAGCCTCGACTCGACCGTGCCAGGCGGAATCACCCCGACGAACTTCGCAGTTAACGCAGGGGTGCACAATCTGACGGATCTGATCAACCCGATGCAGATGCGAAACGTCTCGGTTTCGATTTCACTTCCTAAGGGATTGGAGTTGGCCGCCGGCGAGACCAGTTCCAAGACCATATCAACCTTGGGACCGGGCGCCAGTTCGACCGTTGGATGGCGTGTGGTGCCGACAGGTGAGCGAACGGGCAGTTTGGAGTACATCATTAAGGCCGGTGTCGATTTACAGACACTGACTGTCAGACGCTCGGTATTCGTACCCTCATCGCCTGTTGTGTCCATGCAGCGCGACTATGACATGGTATGTTTCCCGTTTGCGTTCCGTGATGACACACCGGAAACCGTGTTTGGCTTGCCTGCGGCTGCCTTCAGCCTTCTGCGATGGAACACGATTTCATTGGGATACGACAAGCCCACTGCGATCAAAGCCGGTGAGGGGTACTGGTTCAAGGGCGCCACCGAACGTACCATCAACCTGGCTGGCGCGATCAGTTCAGGAGATCCATTCGCCCAGACATACGCCATGGATCTGCCCAGCGGCGCCGGTTGGGTTCAGATTGGAAACCCGTATCCGTTCGGCGTCGCCGTAGGGCAGTTGGCTATACTGGATCGACGCCAGGCCCGGCGGCTCACACTGGACGACGCCATTTCTCGCGGCTATCTGCGCAGTGTGATCTTTGAATATGACCGTATTGAACAATCCTACAAGGCGACTTCTCTGCTGTCCGATCCGGCGAAGCTTCTGCAGCCAGGCAAGGCGTATTGGATATACGTAGACGGTAGGGATCTGCAGTTGGAATATCCGGCGTCCACGCTGACGGGTGCGTATTACAGCTATCCCAGTCGCAGCGCCGGTTCCGGTTGGATGACCAGACTCCGGGTGCGGGCTGCCGGGCAGATGGATGGCAGTTGTCTCATCGGCGCCGGATCTGCGATGGAACAGACTGTGCCGGCGGTACCGGAAGCACCGCAACAACAGGTAAGGGCCACCTTATCGCGCGCAGGTGCAACGGATGCACTGAGCGCTGACATACGGACGGGTAACACGGGACGCAGGGAGTGGACGCTTCATATCACTGCTCCCGAGGGCGCCGAAACGGTATCCATCAGCACTGAGGCCTTACAGGCCATGCCACAGGGTATGCGGCTGCGGTTAATCGACAAGCTGGCCAACAAGACAGTCGATCTTAACCGTGTGTCAGAATACCGCGTGGCGATGAATGGGGCTGCCTCGCGACAGGTGACCCTCGTCGCGGAACCGGCCGGTTCCGGATCGCTCCGAATTGGCGGAGTTCGCGTCACACGTACACGTGGGCAGGCGGTATCTGTTGCCTACACGCTCAGCTCCGCAGCCACCGTCAGAGTGCGTGTGTTGAATACAAGCGGTAAGGTTGTCACCGATCTGGCAGCTTCTGGCGAAGCAAGTCGCGGTGTTAACACAGTGACCTGGAATGGCCGGAACGCCGACGGCACAGCCGTGCCGGCTGGCGCCTACATGGTCGACATTACGGCCGCAAACGATGAAGGTCAAGTTGCGCGGGCCGTACAGCCTGTCGTACTCACCCGATAAATAGCCTGGTAAGCGAGGTATACGGATGAACCTGCTTGAAGCAAGCCGAAAGGCATGGAGATCAATGAGAGGGGTGGCCCTCAGCGCCATTACTGCCGGCGTATTGGCGGTTGCGGCGCAGGCCGTACCCACAATCGTCGATCCGGGGAACACGTTCTATCCTGGCAGGCCAGGTTGGGTGACCCCACATCACACACATGTGGACGGGTCAGACGCAAACACGCCGGATGGTCAGCTGAACACGCACTTTGTGATTCAGGCCAACCTGCGTGAAGCCGATGTTCGGCGTGAGCGGATTACCGGTGTACGGCTGGTGATCGGTGAGCGTCAGTTCGTGGCGTCTAACCACGATATCCTGAACAGCGGACTGCCGCCCTACATTCAGGAGCGCTATGTTATACCGCTGCGCAGTCCGGTGTGGGTGCTCCGAGGTTCACAGATCGGCGCCGGCACCCACTCCGTAAGCATCTTGGTGGAGTACGTCACCATCGGTAACGACGGAGCGGAAACGGTTGCCGATCCGGTTACCATCGCGTTGCCTTCGCCGTTCAATACGCTGGTCGTGACCAACAGGACTCCTGCCCTGTACAGAAGCCAGCTCTGGCCTGAAGATCCAACGGCAACGCAGCAGGATCAATTTGATCCGTTGCGGCCGGATCCCTACCAGCCAGGGGCGCCCGATGATGGCTCTACCAGCACACGTTTCCGTTTCAGAATCAGATATCAGCATCCGGACGGACTGGCAACAACAACACTGCGAGACTTCGATTTTGGATTCCGGGTAGACGACGTCTCCGAAATGCCATACTGGCAGTACCCGCAGATGGCCAAAACCATGGACGCCTACTATCCAAACCCGATATCGTTAGCGGTACACCAGAACCTGCAGGACACGGTGTTCATCTGGATCGACAGACAACCGCACTTCATGAAGGCGATCCTTCCCAGAAAACCCACCGCACAAGATTACCGCAATGGCGTACTTTACGAATATGTCTGGGAGCCGGTACATCAGGATTCAAGTTTCGGTCTGCTGAGCGATCCCTTGTCTGAGTATCAGGGACGGCCATGGTCCAACACTCACCGCGCAGCCATGGATGGTCCTGCACCGACGGGTCCGCACTCATACTCATTCGAGGCAGGAGCCGACTTCTTCCCAACGTATGCCAAGGATAACCCGCTCAGAGGCATGATGGGTGTCTCGCTGTATCAGCCGGGTGTTGATCCCGATGGAGCGCCGACGTATCCGCTTCCGGCAAATCAGCATCCCGTCGTCTGGACGGCTTTGGCCGGACCAGCCGGAGGATGGCTGCATCAAGGCACGGTACGTGGTGATGTCTCTTTCGCAGATCCAGACAACACACTGACCACACAACAGGGGCCATTCCATCCCCGTGGATTTGGATTAGCTCCCGAGATCAGCACGGCACGTGCGCTGTCTATCCCGTTTGGACAGACGAATTACAACACGCTGCCGACTTCCGTTCCGGTGGTCATGGGATCACGCAAGACGAAGTACGAGTTTGTGATCCGTTACTGGGGACGTCAGGATCCGGCGTTTATTCGCGTCGTTGTCCGCAACCTGATGACAAACCGGGAGAAGCCATTCGTATTGGCTCCGGTTGATGCAGGCAATACCCGAAACGGCGGCACGTACACCGCCCGGGTGTCTCTGGATGACATGGTGGGACCGAACCAGTACTGGTTCGAAGCAAACGACGGCGGTCAGTTGGTGCGCTATCCACGGCGTTCCTCCTATGATCCCATGTTCCCTGATCAGACACTGTTCGTGGGGCCATTTGTGAACCAGGTTCCTGTGCTGTCTGAGCCATCAGTGTCTCCGACTTCCGGCAAACAGGGCGACAACTACACATTCCGTGTGAAGTACGCCGATCCGGATAACCAGCGACCTGGACGCGCCAAGCTGCACATCCAGTTGTCTGATCCGGATGAGGCCAACCCCAAGGGTACATGGGCAGTTGTTGACATGATTCCCGAGGATATCAATGTCATCAATGACCCATCCAAAGTCAACTTCAAGAGCGGTACGTATTACCGGTTCAACACAGCATCTGACCCGCGAATTGTACTGCAACAGGGTACCCGACATTTCTACTTCGAGTTCACCGACAACTGGGGAGATCCGTTGGATGTGAACCGGAACATGATGGGTGAGACCGTATTGTTCCCGATCGGTGCATCCGCGGACCCGGCGGATGACGCCAATCAGGCTGATCTGGACGCCTTGCTGGTCGGTCCAAAAGTCGGTATGGATAGGGCGCCTTACACGCTGCTTCCTGAAACAGTGGTGGGTACTGGCGACTGGGAGCCGGACGCATCGAAGCTGGGTGGAATCGTAAAAGGCAGTGACACGTTCATGACCACCGCCACCACATACACCTTCCAGACCAAGTATGTGGACAAGGATAACGATGCGCCGCGCATCATTCGCCTCGCTTATTGGGATATGACGGATCCGGACAATCCGGGGCCGAAGCGGTATGTAAACCTGGTCGATGAAGATCCCGACAACAAGCTGTTCTCCCGTGGAAAGCTGTATTCGGTCAAGATCGACGGGTTGAAACGCGGCGTGTACTACTGGCAGTTCGAAGCCAGTGATGCGTCCAACAACGTGGCGTTCCCCAACGATCCGGCTGTGCTGGAATCACGCAAGCTGATCGTGGGTGAGAACATCGCCCCTGAACTCAGCTTGGGACGCGTGACACCGGAAACCGGTGATCGCAATGCCTCCTTCCAGTTCTTGGTTACATACAAGGACCCGGAGGGCCGCGGCTCACTGGGTGGTGACAGCGCGAGCACCAACCGCTTCGTACGACTGGTGATTGACGGCTTCGAAGTTGGTGTCGTCGCCCGTGTGGACGGCACCGGGTTCGATGATCTTTCCATGAAACCTCACCAGCCACAGAATCCAACACTGGAAGATTTTCAGCGCGGAGTGGTGTACCAGATCACGGTCACTCGGGAGTTCTTTGATAGACTGGCGTTGCCGTTCATCGGCAAGCACGAGTTCTTCTTCATCGCCTCTGATGGCGAGAAGTCCGCTCGTCTTCCGATCGCCGGCCAGCCCAGCTTCGTCGGCCCGACCGTATACAACATGACCCCGACCTTGGACACGCCATCGCTTACGCCGTCCAGAGGCACCCCGGAAACGGAGTTCACCTTTGGAGTGACCTATAAGCATCCCGACGGTATCGCTCCGGACGGTGATGTGGTGAAGCTGCTGATCAACGGTGACGAAGTCGTCATGGCGAAAGTCGGAACCGGCGGCGACTACAAGGCCGGAGTCCGGTATCAGGTGAAGCGGAAGTTTGCCGAAGGACAGTACACGCATCGGTACGCCGCAGTGGCGGATGGTAGTCCAGCCACGGGTCCGGCCACACTGGAGCTTGACGGACCGCTGGTTTCTGCAACACAGCCTGAACTGTCCATCGACGCTCCGGCTACTGCGATGGTCGGCGGTAACATAGTCGCCGTCATCAACATGCAGCCCGCCCCTGCGGCCGCTCAGCCGATAGCTGTCACCTTTACTTCGCCTGGTGGCCAGAACTTCCTAGTGAACGTGACCATGCCGACCACCGGCAGCGTCACTGCAACGCAGGCCGTGAATCAGAAGGGGACATGGACTGTAGCCGCGATAGTCGCCATGCCCGGCGGCGTTGCAGCCGATCCGGTGACTGTCGAAGTCGGCAACCCGGTCATCGAACTGGAGCCCGGGCTTGATATGATAGCGCTCCCGTACATACCTGAGAGCGGCAGCTTGAACACCTTCTTCGGTGTCGATGCTGCAGCGATCGGTACAGTCCGCTGGTTATCCGATCTGGGGCTGTATGGACGCGCCAGCGCGGGACAACTCCGCGCCATTGCCGGAGCAGCGTACTGGATACGGCCCAATACAGCCGTGACATTGCGCCCGTCGGGTTTGGTGGCAGATCCGACAATCCCGTACCGCATACCGCTGGCTCAGGGTTGGAACATGATCGGCACGCCGTTCTCGCGCGCAGCCGCACTATCCAATGTGCGTGTGGCGTACAACGGTGCTGTGGTCAGCTTGACGGAAGCCAATACCCGTAAGTGGGTCACCAACTACCTTTGGAGCTACGCTAAGGCCAACAACGCTTACCAGATGATCAGCGCTACCGGTCAGATACAACCGGGGCGCGGCAACTGGATCTACAGCTGGGTCAGCGGAGCTGAGCTGGAGATACCGGCCCCAGGCGCGCCTGTGGCTGTTGGTCTGGCGACCAGAGAAGCAGATCCTGTAGGAAGCGCAGACTGGACAGTGCGGCTGGTGGCGTCCGCGGGAGCTATACAGGATACCCAGACCGTCATCGGCATGGGCAGCCAGCCGGTTCAGATGCTCAAACCTGCGCCGTACGTCCAGTACGTCCAGGCGCGTATTGTCGGTTCCGAGGGATCGCTGGGCGCCGATGTCCGACGCTCCGCGCTCTCCGCTAACTGGGACATCGAGGTACTCACGGATCAGCCTGGCGCTACCATAACCTTGGGTGCAGAAGGTATTGCCAGAGTGGCTCGCAACAAACGAATCACACTGGTCGACGTCGAGACCGGTTCACGGCATGCCTTGAGTACATCGGGCTACACCTTCACCATGGGAAGCAACCAGACAGAGCGCAGGTTCCGACTGGAAGTGACACCCCGCACCAACGAGCGTGCGCTGGTGTCCTCACTGCGCGTGTCGAGAACCCGTGGAAACGCGATGCAGATCAACTACATCCTGTCTGCTCCGGCAGCGGCCAGCATCGAGATACTCGATGGCCGTGGCGCTATGGTTCGGAACATGCCTGCAGGCATGCTGAACCGTGGCTCCGGTTCCATCACCTGGGATGGACGTGACGGTGCAGGCGCTTCGGTGGCCGCTGGCGTATACCGCATCCGCCTCGTGGTCACAGGTGAGGATGGGGCCGTCTCTTCGGCCGTTGCACCTGTCGTCGTCACCCGGTAATATCGGGGTTTCAAGTCGCCGGCGTGGGAACGCCGCGCCGGCGATTGAACAGATCACTTCGGTGAGAGGAGACTGCTAGATGAATCTGTTTCGAGAGGGCGCCATTCAGCGTGCCGCGTCTGCCGCTACCGCAGCGGTCATGGGACTGTCGCTGATAGTAGCCCCTGCCATACAAGCGGCCGCTGCCGCCGTTGAGAGTGGAAAGCCGCGTACTCTGGTTGTGTATGCTGTTGAGCCGAACCCTGACGCCAATGCGGGTTCTGCAATCGCCCGAGCGGTCACACGCGCGATCGTCCGAGGCGCGGGGGCAGCCTCCGGAGCCTCAATCATACCGTTCTCTGAGGATAACCCCAGTGTTCAACGAGCGCTGTCGGAATCATCCATTCGACCGGATGAGGTGAGGTCCGCTCAGGAGTCTGTGGCCGTAGCCAGCAGACTGGCCGGCGATCTGGGTGGCGACCACGCACTGCTGACAACCATCGACACATATCGGTATGATGCATCGACCAGATCGGTCTCGCTGTCCGTCAGCGCACAACTGGTGGATGTGTCTGCGAAACGGTCGATCAAGGTGGTATCCGTCACGGGCACAGCCGCCGATAGCAGCTTGGATCAGGACGCACTGGACCGACGGGCAGCAGCCGATGCCGCTTCCAAGTTATGTGCGGAACTGTTTGGCGTTACGCCGGAACAAGCGGTAGCTCAGAAGTCAACAGGAACGGCGTCTGTTGCAGAGAAGACTGAGCCGGTTGTGAAGTCCAAGAAGGCCAATACAGGGCTTTGGGTTCTTCTGGCGATTGGGGCCATTGCTGCGGTCGCCGCCTCCAGTTCTGGCGGGGGCAGTGACTCCGGCGGCGGTACGTTGAATCCTCCGCCTCCGCCTACTCCCTGATTGCTCTTATGCGCAGTCTCCTGACAGGCCTTGTCTGTGGCCTGTGCCTTATCAGCGGCGTCGTCCATACGGCGCCGCTTCTTGATGTACGGCTCACAGTGGAACCTCCCATCATCCTGGCTGACGGACAGTCACGTGCGACGGTCCGCGCACAAGTGTTCACCGAATCCGGACGTGTGGCTGAAGACGGCGTCGTCGTCCGGTTCCATACCACGCTGGGTACGCTCAGCACCAATACCGCGACGACATCCGGAGGGATAGCCGAAGTCGAACTCACCAGCGCACTTACCATTGGTTCCGCCACGGTGACCGCCGTGGCGAATAACGCGTCTGCGGGACGCGTACTGGTACGCTTTACCAACAATCCAAAAGAACTGACGGGGACCTTAGAGTATATCAGCTTCGAGGCAAGCTATCTGGCTTACAGTGCCGACTATCGGATTCTTGAGTCTCTGGACTCCGCCGGAGCGGAGTGCCGAATCGGCCCCATCCGCATTGAGGGGATTGCGTATCAGTACCATGTAGACCGAGATGAACTGACCGCAGCGGCTGCCTATGTGTCGGTTGGTGAGACGAAACACTATCTGCAGGACATCCGTATTCGCGCCCGTGACATGAGCGGTGTGGCGTCGGCGCCGGGTATGCCTGGACAGATGGCTGAGATCAGCGCTGCCGGGATCTCCTTTACAGAGGGCACTGCTGCGGTGGTCAAACTGCAAGATCTGTCTGACAGCCAGGTGGTGTACGTCATGAAGCGCGCTGTGGTAGTTCCCGGAAGAACCCTGCAGGCATACCGGACTACGCTGTATGTCGCCGGATCAAAGGCGATCACTCTGCCCCTGTATGAGGTTAATCTAGCGTCGCGTGAACCACTGGGGCAGACGTTCATGGGATTCGACTCACGCGGGGTCACGGTGGACCTGCCGGTCTATTACGCCATGCGCCCGGGAAGCGTGGGCTCACTGCACCTCCGCAGGGGACAGGTCTTTAGTACGGGCAGCCTGAATGCG
Source organism: uncultured bacterium (assembly GCA_964535125.1). Lineage (GTDB taxonomy): Bacteria > Armatimonadota > HRBIN16 > HRBIN16 > HRBIN16 > CAZHSN01. The sequence continues at coordinate 13,742 of CAZHSN010000046.1, read as the reverse complement.
GATCCTGTGTGGACTGTCGATTTGGAGCATCAGTTTGGATTGTCCGGAAGCTACAACGCTGATCTCCGTTTTACCCGGATGAACAGACCGGACTGGGGCGCGTCGCTTGGGTTGAACAAGCGGTTTGGCCGAAGTCATTCCGCCTATGCCTACTTCGGGCTACCAGCGAATACCATGGCGACTCTGAACAGCGGGGCGGTGTTCAACAACGCTTCCGGCCGAGTGGGTGTCAATGTGTCGGGAAGTGAAATCCTGCAGGGCAACTGGCGCAGGGATCTCAGAATGTCCACATACTACGAAACCCGGCCGCAGCGGTTGATTGGTCCCTTTCGGTATTTGATCAGCCCTTCATACGCCACCCGACGTACCACTACATCGGCCGCCAGTATCACGACACAGGAGGCCGGTATCGCCCTGCGTATGATGGCCATCCCATGGCAACTGGGTGACCTGACGTTGACGCCGGCAGCGCTCAGCGCCTACACGTGGGGCACCTTTGCTGAAGGCGCATCCTGGAACGCCTCCCTTTTGGGCTACCTCAACATGGGTAAGGGGTGGGGACTCGATACCGGTTATGAGTTCACCGACGGCTTTCGGTATACGGGAGATCGGCATCGGCTGAACGGCGGCGTGTCATGGGTTGGAAGCAGCGGATCACAACTGGGGGTTCGTACCAGCATGGGGCTGGAGACCCATACGAGCGATGTCTGGGCTGATGCGTCGCTATGGCTGGGCAGTTACGTCGTGGTGGGAGGCAACTACTACATCAGCAAAGGCAGCGGGTTGTCGAGTAACGAACTGGTGATCAACGCTGGTGTCCGAGCGGGCCCGCGTGTTTTTGGCCTGGCTTGGTCCAACTTGACAAAGAGCTGGCGTTTTCAGGTTCAGAACGCGCCATTTTAGGATTCCCAAACATAAACAGCCTCTCAAATGAGAGGCTGTACACTTGGTGCCGAAGGGGGGACTCGAACCCCCAAGCCCTTGCGAGCACTAGACCCTGAACCTAGCGTGTTTACCAATTTCACCACTTCGGCCGGCAACACCAATGGTACATCACCCTGTTGACCGATGTCAAGGGCGTAATGGCAGGTCATACGCCATATTCGTGGCCATCGGTTAGAATGGGAGTGAAGACAGCAGGAAAGGGAATATGTGTATGCGGACATTCATCAGTGTGCTGGCAATAGCCTGCTGTGTCTCCCTGCTACACGCCGCGGTGGTGCGCCCTGTGCGGGTGTTTCAACGCGTCACCCGTGTAGAACAGTTACAATCATCCGCTGAAGCAAACCGACTGGCCATGGGACTGTGGAACGAAGCATCCGGGCCGTCACAGCTGTTGCGCCGCGCGGGCTTCAATGCGTGGTTGATTGGCGGGGACGCACTGAACGAACAGGCTTTGCGTGACGCAAGCGTGCAATCCATCGCGACTGCCGTGATCCCAGTATATGCCGGTCCTCAGCTGTCAGCCGACCGCTCCCGGCAGTGGCTGCCCGCTCAGCAGGTTAGCGCAGAGGGACTGGCTCCCTTTGGTGATCTCTGGTCGCCTCGTCTTGCGCCGGTTGTCAGCCAGCGATGGAATGATTTTCTGCGCATTCACGGCGCCATGATGAGCAATGCTATGGTCGCCGCTGTGTTCCTGTCTGCAGAAGATGGTGCATCGCTGCCTATGACACCGCTGGTAGCCGCACAGCCGGAGCATCTCGCTACGTTTTGGGCCGGAGGAGAGGTGGCGCTGGCCGCTTTTCGCAATGCGATGAGGCAACGCTACGTTGATGTGCAGGCATTGAACACGGCATGGAACACCCAGTACTCGGATTGGGCAGCGGTGCAGTATCCATCCCCGGGGGATGCCGGCTGGCCGCAGTTTGTGGGATGGTATCAGAACGGACTATCATACGCACTACAGGTGCATGTGCAGTCTGCCCGCCGTCAGCGCTCGGCACTGCCGTTGCTTCTTCCGGTTGGGGGGGCATCGGCGGATCGACGTCGCGCCGTTGACTTGAGCGCACAGGTGCGGGCCGCCGCCCGTAATCAGGCGGCAGCGGTGTATATGGGGTTCACCAAAGGAGCGCAATGCCCGTATCCTGAACTGGAACTGGCGCTGACAGCGTCTGCCGCACGACACTTCGGCTCTCAGCTGTGGCTGGGACCGCCTGCCGATGCCCTCCACCCGGATCTTCGGCTGTTTCGTGCGCTCAGCGAAGGATGTCTGGGCGTATGGGAACGCCAGGCGTCCGCCGTGCCGCTCGCACAGTCCGCAATCCGATTGGGTAAGTACCTGCAGAGCGGTGTTCCCATCCGGACGGTTAGCGTGCTGTATCCCTCCACTGATTACCGAACACAGGGATCCACGGTTCTTGGCGACGCCAACCGATTGTTGCGGCTGATCCGTGAACACACGGGTTGTGGCGCGGTGGATGAGCGCATGATACAGGATGGCGCGCTCGCGTCTCAGCGTCTGCTGGTTGCGGGCGATGTACGGGCTGTGGAGCCGGCTACCCGGGCGAAGATAACGGAATGGATACAACAGGGAGGGGTGCTGTTGACCTTTACCGGTGCGGCTGCCGCACTGGTGACGGATCCTCCCGTTTCTGATACTCCCCTGTCACGCCCTCGATTTGTGGCGCAGATGACCGGTACCACGTATACATTGCAGCCTGGAGTGGAAGGGCACCGTCTCTTGCTGGCGGGCTCTTGGGGCGAAGTCACACCGACCGGGGGCCGAAGCGTGCGATCCGGTTCGTTAATCAAGCTGCCTCTCCAGGCAGGCAAGCGCTACGAAGTCGCGGTGGATCTGGAGTTGCCTGCCGGTTCCGCACGCCCGCTGGAACTGTTTGGGGACCAGTCTCCTTTGGGGCAGCCGGATACCGCAGGCAGGAACACGTACCGGTATCTGATCCCCGAATCGACTGCGCCGCGCGTATTCGCATTAAGCGTCCGTCTGCCCAATGACCTGCAGGCCGCGCCATCAGCTGTGATGCACAGCGTCACGGTGCGGGAGACCGATGCTTCCGTCCAGATCCCGGGAGCTGCAGGGCACTATCGGCCAGACTCAGACTGGAATGGTTTAACTGCGAACTGGAGCGTTGCACTGGGCGCAGGAAAGCTGGTCACAGCGCCAGCCGGTGGTTCGGACGCGTGCATCGCCCTTCTGGCGCGTATCGCATCAGTCCTTGTCAGGACACCGGATGCCATAGGACTCAGCGGCTCACTGGCGCCAGTATTAACCTGTCATGCTCCGGATGTCGAGGTGGCGTTGCTCCCGGATCGTCTGCTGCTGATGAACCATGGCGGGAAGGACGCTGATGTCACGATTCACGTGGACAGGCTGGCGTTACAGACGTTTGGTGTACACGCAGCCGCTACCGGAAGCGCGTCTGTACGCATCGCCGCCGGATCTTGTGCGGTGCGGTCGTTGGGTCTCCCGGATGCCGATATCTACCTGCAATGTGAACGGTTCACCAGTCCCGGATCTGCTCGTGCGGTTCAAGTGAGCGGTTTTGCCCCGGGACCAGGCGTGAACGCGTTACGTCTGGACGCAAAAGTGGTTGCGCGCACGGCATTCCAGTCGCCTCGAGCCGGTGTCTTTCGCGTATACGTGCGGTCCATCAGCCAAGGGGTGCAGACACCATTGGACCTGTCGGTGAACGGCCGGTCCGTCACACGACGAACAGATGCGTACCCCGACACGCTGGACACCGTGTATGTGGGTGATGTCTCTCTTATGAAGGGGATCAATACACTGGAGCTGCGCAATTCGACCGGGCGTGAGGTTACGGCCGATTTCGTCATCCTGACGTCACGGGATGACGTGGCAGGTTTCGTACTCAGCACGCGTCCCGCGGATCCTTGACGGGAGTCAGTAAGTCGATCAATATCACCTGGTAGCCCGGGGTCGGACCGCCTGATTCGTGGTATGCTGTTACGCGAGTTACTCTGGAAGTGCATCCCTATCGGAGGAGATACCGCATGAATAACCGTGAACGCGCCATGGCCGTGTTGCAGTATGAGTCATATGACAGACTCCCCGTGGTTCATTTTGGCTATTGGGGAGAGACGCTGTTGAAATGGGCCGAGGAGGGGCATATCAGCCACGACTTGGCAACCAGTTGGTGGGATGGCAGCGCCGCTGATCGCGAACTGGAGCAGATCATCGGTTGGGACTTCAACTGGGGAGCTTGTTGTGCGGGTATCCATTGCGGTCTAATCCCGGGTTTCGAGCGTAAGGTGCTAAAGGAACACCCCGACGGATCACGTGAGGTTCTGGATCCGCAAGGGGTGATTGTGCTGGAAAAGCACGGTACGCAAGGCATACCATCCGAGATCGGCCACACTCTGGTCGACAGAGCTTCCTGGGAAGAGCATTATATCCCGCGGCTTCAGTGGGATGACCAGCGTGCGCCTGCGGAGGCGTTTCGCGCACTGCCCGATCCGGCTACCAGTGATCGACCTGTCGGACTGTCGGCAGGAAGCATGGTTGGCGTGTTGCGAAACATGATCGGGGTGGAAGGCGTCGCTTACATCCATGCTGACGATCCGGAGCTGTTCGAGGAGATGGTCACGACTATCGCCGACCTCGCGGTTCGCGGCGCAGCAATCGCCATGGAACACGGTCCGCGGTTTGACTTCATCCACTTTTGGGAGGATATCTGTTACAAGAGCGGGCCGTTGGTCAGCCCCAATGTGTTCCGGGACCTGATCGCGCCGCACTATATGCGGATCATGGACATCGCACACGCCGGCGGAACTACTCTGGGTTCGGTTGACTGTGACGGAAAGATCGATGCGCTTGTCCCTTACTGGCTGCAGAATGGCGTGAACGTGATGTTCCCCATTGAAGTCGGCACATGGCACGCGAGTATCGCTCCCTGGCGCGAGCAGTATGGTCGCGAGCTTCGCGGTGTCGGAGGCATGAACAAAGTGGTATTTGCACAGGACCGGCCGGCGATTGATCAAGAGATCGAACGGCTGAAGGCTCTGGTGGATCTGGGCGGCTATATTCCCTGTCCGGACCACCGTATTGCGCCAGACGCCAAATTCGATCTGGTGTGTTATTACTGTGAGCGCATGCGCGCAACATTCGGATAAGGAGCGACCTGATGTTTCATAACTCCCTGTCATCGCTGCCACTAGTCAGCAACGCTCGGACACGCTCGATCAGTGCGGAAAACCCGAAGGGCGAAATCGGCTCCGGCGGCATGGCGTCCATTGAGGGTGAACATCCGGCACGTCGACTGGGTGACGGCTGGAAAGTACGACCGTGCATTCAACTGGACGCGTTGTCGACCACTGTGCTGGCTGATATTGCCGGTCCAGGTGTCATCCAACACATCTGGATCACCGTGGCTCCCGAAGCGTACCGCAACACAGTCATCCGCATGTACTGGGACGATGAGGACACACCTTCGGTGGAGACCCCTCTGGGCGATCTGTTTTGTCACGGTCAGAATCATCGGCATACTGTCGTTTCGCTGCCGATTGCAGTGAATCCGTCAGGCGGGTTCAACAGCTATTGGCCGATGCCGTTCCGCAAGCGTGCGGTTATCACCATTGAAAACTGCTCACCTAAGGACATCGGCGGCTTCTTCTATCAGATCAGCTGGTCGGAGACCGATGTGCCGGCAGATGCAGCCACCTTCCACGCTCAGTGGCGGCGAAGCGAGACAACGTACGACTCCCCGGAACATGTTGTCTTGGACGGCGTTCAGGGGCAGGGCCAATATGTCGGTACGTTTCTGTCATGGGTGGCTTTGTCCTCAGGATGGTGGGGAGAGGGCGAGATCAAGTTCTTCATTGATGACGATACGACGTATCCCTCCATCTGCGGCACCGGTACCGAGGACTACTTCGGGGGAGCCTGGGGATTTCACGAGAACGGTGTGGAGACCGCGTATAACACCCCGTTCTTAGGTATGCCGCTTGCGCGCCGCACCACCTCACAACCGCCCGCATTTGAGCTGTACCGGTGGCATATCATGGATCCGATCCGGTTTCAAAACCGGTTGAAAGTCACCATACAAGCGTTGGGATGGTACGCGGACGGCACATTCCAACCGTTGCGGGATGATATCGCGTCCTTGGGTGTCTGGTACCAGATGGAGCCGCATGGCGTGTATCCTGATTTGCCCGCATTACACCTGAGGTGGCCTCGATAACCGCATATTGCGACGGAATGTTCAATATGGTATAGTCAAAAAGAGACACCGCTCGCAGGCACGTGCGGTTCAACAATCAGTCGACTCGGTTTCCCTGAGAGTGGGCCATGATGCCCACTCTTTTTCATAGGGTCAAACCGCTGTGACCAGCCAACAGGGAGGACGCTCATGAGTTCGGAATTAGCAGAACTGTTGGGGGTATTAGGGCGTGAGCGCGGTATACCCATGACCGTGCTTCAGGAAGCCCTCGAGTCCGCGCTGGCTACGGCGTACAAGAAGCATTTCGGCGTGCAACCGGAAAAGCTGGTTGTTCATATCCGCATGGAGTTTGACCGTAGTAACATACGGTATTATCTGCAGCGCGTCGTGCAAGAGGAGCCGGAAAGCCCGCATACCGGTTTGTTGCCGGATGAAGCCGCGCTGATTCAGCCGGGCGCGAAGCTGGGTGATACGATAGAGACCCGTATTGGTATGGACGAGTTCGGCCGGATCGCAGCGGCGGCCGCCAAGCAGGCGATCGTGCAGAAATTGCGTGAGGTGGAGCGCGACGCCTTATATAACGAGTGGAAGCAAAAAGAGGGTGAAGTCGTTACGGGTGTGATCGCACGGTATGAGCAGGCCTCAGGAGCCGCTCGTTCGCGGGAAACCGCCGCAACACGGCGTCCGGAGCGGTCAGAGCCCCGCAATGTGGTCGTGGAGCTTGGGGATCTTGAAGCACTGATGCCGCCGGAAGAACAGGAACGGCAATACCGCATCCGCGAGCGGTTGAAGGTCTATGTCAAGAGCGTTGAGCGGGACCGCGCCGGCCGCGGCCTATATGTGGTTGTATCCCGCACACAACCGGGTCTGATCCGTCGGCTGTTTGAGAACGAAGTTCCCGAGATACGCGAAGGACTCGCTGTGATCAAAGCGGTGGCTCGCGATGCCGGATCACGTACCAAGGTGGCTGTCGCCGCACAAGAGCCCGGCATTGATCCCGTAGGCAGCTGTGTCGGGAAAGCCGGTACACGGGTTCAGGCCGTTGTCCGCGAGCTATACGACGAGAAGGTCGATATCGTCCGATGGAGTGCGGAGCCGGAGCAGTTTGTGGCAGAAGCGCTCAGCCCGGCTAAGGTGAAGTCGGTTGAGGTGGTGACCGGATACGATGGCATACCGACAGCCCGCGTGATTGTAGACGACTCACAACTCTCACTGGCCATCGGTCGCGGCGGGCAAAACGTCCGGCTTGCCGCCAAACTGACTGGTTGCCGGATTGACATACGCAGCGAGTCTCAGGTCGCCGCCGCGCAAGCAGAGGCGGACGCAGACTCATCGCCTTCGGCGACATGAGAAAGGCGATGAGCAATGCCTGTCAGGCCCAAACATATGCCGCTGCGAACCTGCATTGGATGCAGAGCTATACATGACAAGCGGAGTATGGTCCGCATCGTGCGGACTCCGGATGGTCATATTCAAATAGACCCGACGGGGAAACTGTCAGGGCGAGGCGCGTATCTCTGTGGAGATCCTGCATGCCTCGCCCTGACTGTGCGTATGCGCAAACTCGAACGGGCGCTACACGCCAGCATCGACAGAGACGCGGAACAGCGCCTGTTCGATGATCTGGCGCGCTGTCAGAAGGAGGGCGAAACACAATGACGGGAACCAGAATCAAGGATCTGGCCCAGGCGCTCAAGCAGCCTGAATCCGATATCATCACACAATTGAAGGATCTGGGGGTGACGGTCGCGGATGCAGAGAGCGTGGTGGACCCCACCGCTGCAGCGTTGCTCTACGAGTTGGTGGGCATCAACCTGAAACGTATTGCACTCCATCGCGGATGCACTATACGTGAATTGGCACAGTCCATGGAAGTACCGGTGAACCAAGTACAACAACGGTTGATGCAGGCGGGAGTATTGGCCGGTGTCAACCAAACGCTGCCCATAGAGCAGATAGAGAGCTTGGCGCTTGATTTCCAATGCCTGGTGGAATGGCAGGACAAGCCCCAAGCGACCGTTGCGCCATCCAGTATCAAGCAGAGGGGCAAGAGCGCACAGTCGGGGCCGCAGCCTAGACCGCCTGTCGTGACGATCCTGGGACATGTAGACCATGGGAAGACCACCCTGCTGGACGCAATTCGGAACACTGCGGTAGCCGAAGGAGAAGCCGGCGGGATTACCCAACGGATCGGCGCGTATCAGGTCGAAGTCAATCATCAAGGCACGCCGGCGCTGATTACGTTTTTAGATACCCCCGGACACGCCGCATTCAGCTCCATGCGGGAGCGGGGGACCCGTGTGACTGACATCGCGGTGTTGGTTGTGGCTGCAGATGACGGAGTCATGCCGCAGACGCGAGAAGCCATCAGCCATGCCAAGGCGGCCGATGTTCCCATTGTAGTGGCGGTGAACAAGATTGATAAAGACGATGCCAATCCCGACCGCGTACGGCAGGAACTGGCGGAGTTCGACTTGGTACCAGAGGAATGGGGCGGGCAGACGCAGTTCGTCAACATCTCGGCCAAGAAGAACCTGGGCCTCGATGCGCTGCTGGAGTCGATCCTGGTGCAGGCTGAGGTGCTGGAACTGACCGCAGATCCGAATGCGAATCCAGAAGGGGTTGTGATCGAATCCCGTGTGGATAAAGGACGCGGTACCGTGGCCACCATCATCGTGCAACAGGGTACGTTCAAGGTAGGCGACATCGCGGTGGCCGGCGCCAGTTGTGGGCGGATTAAGAGGTTGTGCGATGAACGCGGCAGGCCGATGAAGAAGGCCACTCCGTCCACACCCGTTGAGTTGATAGGGCTGAAGACCGTTCCATCAGCAGGTGATCTGGTTCAGGTAACCAAGGACGAACGCAGTGCGCGCCAGTTGGCTCAGGCGCGGGAGAGTACAATTCGCCGCATCAAGCAGGCCGAGCAGCCGCCTCGCATGACGCTGAAAGGACTGCGCAAGCAGATAGAGCAGGGCGTCGTGCAGGAGGTCCGAGTCATCGTCAAGGGCGATCTGGATGGAACCGTCGAAGCGGTGTGCGAGACGCTGGAGCGGTTGGAACATCCTGAGGTGAAGGTGCGCGTATTGCACTCCAATGTGGGCAACGTGACCAGTTCCGACGTGGATCATGCCGACGCGACAAACTCGTTGATCGTGGCGTTTTCGGTGAAGGCCGAGCCGGACGCGTTGTCTCTTGCTGAGCGTAAAGGTATAGAGATCAGAACCTATGATGTGATCTATAACCTGGAGGAAGACATGATCGCTGCGATGCGCGGCATGCTGGCGCCCACCATCGAAGAGCGAGAACTGGGCCGTGCAGAGGTGCGTCAGGTGTTTTCGCTGCCGCGCGGTACCGTGGCTGGCTGTTACGTGGTGGACGGGCGTGTGCAGCGCAATACGCTGGCTCGCGTCCTGCGCGGTAAAGAGGTGCCCTATGAGGGCAAGATCGCCTCTCTGCGGCACTTGAAGGATGACGTTCGGGAGATGGCCCAAGGGTTTGAGTGCGGTATCGTACTGGAACACTACACCGACGTGCAGGAAGGCGACATCATCGTCAGCTTTGAACGCATTGAGGTGGCCCGGGCCGACCGTGTGAAGCTGCGCGAGTATAACGCCGCGCCTCCAACGGAGGCGGATTGATGGGGTAGCTGTGGCGTTGGGACGTATGCGGCTGCGTATGGATGGTTGCCGAAGCCTGAAGGACAAACGGCAAATTCTGCGCAGCCTGTTCACCCGCGCCCGCAACCGGTACAACATCAGCGTTGCCGAGGTTGATTCGCACGATCTTTGGAACGCTGCCGACATCGCTGTAGTGTGCGTGGCTCGTGATTACGCTGTCGCCGGTCATACGGTTGAGGCGTTTCGTGACCTCGTTCTCGACACACTGGGTATCGAAGTGCTGGATGAGGCCATCGAGCAACTCGAACCGGGAGGTGACTATGCGGAACCGTTCTAACAGAGTCGAGGGCTTACTGCTCGAAACCGTCAGTGAACTGCTGCGACTGGAGTTCAAAGATCCCAGGCTGGAACAGATCACTGTGACGCATGCGCAGGTCAGCCGTGACCTCAGTCATGCGACGGTGTACGTGGCGGCATTTGGCGACGACGCCCGGCGCGACGCGGCGGTTCCGGTGCTGCAGAAACTAGCGGGACGGATCGGTGGTGAGTTCGCACGGCGAGGACGTCTGAGAGTTGCGCCGGAAATACGGTTTTCCCCTGACACAGGACTGGATGAAGGTGATAAGGTGATGCAACTGTTGCGTGAATTGGAGACGCAGGCATGAGGGCCGGCACACTGGATGAAGCGGCCCGGCACATTCACGACGCACAGACGTTTCTGATGACCAGCCACATTAATCCAGACGGCGATGCGCTGGGAAGCGTGTTGGCCCTTCGGCTGGCGTTGTTGGCGCTGGGTAAACAGGTCACTTGCGTGTTCCGTGACGAGGTGCCTGATGTCTACAAGTTTTTAGCCGGATCGGACCAGGTACTGAGCACGCACGCACCCTCCGGTTGGGACATTGCGCTGATCTGCGATACCGGATCAGCGGACAGGGTAGGACGCGTGAACGAACTGGTGCAGACATGCCGCATGGTGATCGATATTGACCACCATGCCACAGAGGGGGCTTTTGGCGACCTGGTGGTACAGGACTCGACCGCGGCGGCTACCGCTGAAATGGTGTATGACCTGATCAACTTGCTTGGGGTACCGATCACTCCGGATATCGCCAATTGCCTGTTGACCGGTATCATCACCGACACCGGCAAGTATCGGTATCCGAGTGTCACACCACGGACATTTTCTATCAGCGCGGAACTGGTCAGCAAGGGCGGAAGCCCAGCCTATGTCGTGGAAGAGGTCTATGAGCACCGGCGATACGTCAGTCAACTGCTGATGGGGCATACGCTGCGCGACATGCGCCTGAGCGAGGACGGCCGGATCGTGTGGTCAGTCATTCCTAATAACCTGTTTGAAACGCTGGGAGCCGGTGATGACGATTCGGAGGGGATCATCCACCAGATGCGGAGGGTACGCGGTACCCTGGCGGTTATTCTGTTGCGTGAAGTGAAACCGGGACGGTTCCGAGTGAGCGTCCGCAGTAAAGCGGACGAGATTGATGTGGCCCGGTTTGCGGAGCGCTTTGGCGGAGGCGGACATCGGGCTGCATCCGGTTTTAACGTGGAAGGCACAGTGACCGAGGCGGTTGAGGTTGTCGTTACGGAGATGCACCGATGGATGGAGTCATCCCTGTCCGAAAACCCGCCGGCGTAACCTCGCGTCAGGTGGTGGATCATGTGCGGCGTACGCTGGGGGTGCGTAAAGCAGGTCACAGCGGCACGTTGGATCCCGGCGCTGAAGGTGTGTTGCCTGTCTGTCTGGGAAGGGCGACGCGGCTTGCAGACTATCTGCACCGCACCATGAAGACATATGACGTCGAACTGATCATCGGTTCCGCTACAGACACTCAGGACGCATTTGGTGTCGTGCTGGTTCAGGCAGACGCCTCCAAAGTAAGCGAATCACAAGTGACCGATGCATGCGGGCAGTTCATCGGCGAAATAGCGCAGGTTCCTCCGATGCATTCCGCCTGTAAGCACCAGGGTAAGCGGTTGTACACCCTGGCCCGGTCGGGCGTGTCTGTGGAGCGAACCCCTCGTACGGTAATGATCGCGTCCATTGATCTGCTGCGTTTTCAACCGGGAGGAACCGCTCATGTGTGGCTGCGGGTGACTTGTGGCTCCGGCGTCTATATGCGTACGCTGTGTGAAGACATCGCCAGTAGTCTGGGTTTGCCGGGCCATATGGGGTCGCTCATCCGCATCCAGGCAGGTGGTTTTCGTCTGGATGAGTGCGTGAACATGGATGGCCTGACTCCGGCCAGCCTGATTGGATTGGCTGATACGGCGATGCGATGCCTGCCGGCGGTCTGCATGACGGATGAAGCGGTTCGCATGCTGCAGTCTGGACTCCATCCCAGAGATATCCTGATGACACCGGTGTCTGGCGACCTGCAGGATGCCGATACGTTTGCTGTATTGCGGCCTGACCGGTCACTGTGCGCTATTGTTTCCCGTGCCGATGGACGTCTGCGTCCGCACTGTGTGTTTTTGGAGCACCAGACGTGACAAGCAGACGCAAGACCGTGCTGGCAATAGGCGCCTTCGACGGCGTTCACGTGGGGCACCAGGCCATCCTGGCCCATGCACGCCAGGTGGCGAAGCGATATGATGTCCCATGCACAGCGGTTACATTTGACAGGCATCCGATATCTGTCGTCCGACCCAGCCCCGAACCGATATTGCTGAGTACCTTGACCGACAGGCTGGCTTTACTGATTCATTATGGCGCTGATATGGTGGCCACGCTGCGGTTTGATGAGCGTCTCGCGTCCTTATCCGCCGAGTCTTTTGTGCGGGAAGTACTGGTTGACCGGTTACATGCCGGTGCGGTTGTCATTGGGAAGGACTTTCGATTCGGGCACCGTCGGCGGGGAGACCTGGAGATGCTGCAGTCACTGGGTGTGACGCTGGGTTTCGCCGTTCATCCCGTGCCCGACGTGTTGTACAAGGCAGGGCGGATCAGCAGCACTCGCATACGTCAGGCACTGACGACCGGTGACCTTGCAGAGGCGACGGGATTGTTGGGGCGGAGCCACTACCTGTGTGGTCGCGTGGTTAAGGGGCGTCAGTTGGGGCGCACCATCGGATATCCGACCGCCAACCTGCAGCCTGATCCGATGCTTATCATTCCGAACAGCGGGATCTATGCCGGTTGGTTTCTGACCCACGACGGCGCGGTCAGTTGGCCTGCTGCCGTCAGCATCGGATATCGTCCCACCGTACGCGGCAGAAAGATCACCATCGAAGCACACCTTCCCGGCTATAACGGCGATCTGTATGGAAGAGACGCCCGGCTTGGGTTGATCCATCGCATTCGTGATGAGCAGCAGTTTCCATCACTGGACGCGCTGCGACACCAGATCAGTGACGATGTCCATCAATGTATGGATCTGCTATCCGGCGCAACCCCCAAAGCCGGGTGACTCAGGCTCTGCGTCGGCGTAACAGGCTGACCGCGATCTGGGCCTCCTCGCTGCGCAGCAAAGCCGAGATCACCATGTACGTTACGGCAGACAAGCCGAACACCGTACCTACAGTGACAAGCTCCATAAGCTTCTCAGGCATATAGCCAGCCAGTAGATGCCGTGTGCCAAGACGGGTGAGCCATCCGACTGCTGCGGCGGCGGCGGCGATGAGTGTGGTGCGCAGCAGCATCTGTTTCAGACGCTGAACTGGAACCCCCACTTGACGCTTCAACGTGCTGAGCATCCAGGCTACATGCAGCATGGCGGCAAGTGATGACGCTAACGCCAGCCCCTTGTGTTGGAAGGGGCCGATCAGCACCATATTCATCGGTATAAACAGGAATGTGGTGATGGTGCCGATCACGATGGGCGTCACCGTGTTCTGGACGGCATAGAATGCCCGATTGAGTATGGCCTGACTGCTGATGGCTGCTAGTCCGATGCAGTAAAAGACCAGCGACTCAGCGGTTACCTGTGCGTTTCGGGCGTCGGTGTTGAACCGTCCCCAGCCCAGCAGGATC